>JAIOTT010000228.1 GCA_021106655.1 Bacteroidales bacterium | reverse complement strand
GAATCTATTAAATTTTCAATTTGCACTTAATATTATTGAATTTGTTTAAATACTTGAAAAGAAAGGGAAGTATATTTTTGCACAACAAAGAGAGAATTAAAAAAATAATTTTCAAATTTTCAAATTTTCAAATTAAATTTACCTTTGCAAAAAATTATGATCATGGATTTTATAGAAGAATTGAAATGGAGAGGCATGATACATGATATGATGCCGGGTACCGGGGAGCAACTCAAAAAGGAAATGACATCCGGCTATATTGGCTTTGACCCATCGTCAGACTCATTACATATCGGGAACCTTGCAGCTATCATGCTCTTGAAGTTTTTTCAGGAAACAGGCCATAAACCTATTGTCCTTGTTGGAGGAGCAACCGGTATGATAGGTGATCCTTCGGGAAAGTCAGAAGAGAGAAATCTTCTTAATGAAGAAGTGTTACGCTATAACCAGGAGAAGATCAAGATTCAACTTGAGAAGTTCCTCGATTTTAGCGATAAGCCTAATGGAGCTGTCATGGTTAATAATTATGACTGGATGAAGGAGTTTAGCTACCTTGACTTCCTCAGGGATATTGGCAAACATCTTACAATTAACTATATGATAGCTAAAGATTCTGTAAAATCACGTATGGAATCCGGAATTTCATATACTGAATTCAGCTATCAACTGGTGCAGGGATACGATTTTTTAAATTTGTATGAGAACCACAATTGCAAATTACAAATGGGTGGATCTGATCAGTGGGGTAATATTGTTACCGGTACTGAGCTTATCAGAAGAATGAATTCAGGAAGTGCATATGCTCTAACTTGTCCATTGATAACAAAAAGCGACGGAGGAAAATTTGGTAAAACGGAAGAAGGGAATATCTGGCTCGACCCAAAAAAAACATCTCCCTATAAATTTTACCAGTTCTGGCTTAACACTTCTGATGATGATTCAGTCAATTATATTAAAGTTTTTACTCTGCTCACTAAGGAGGAAATTATTGAGTTGGTAAAACAACACAGAAAATCCCCGCATGAACGTCTTTTACAAAAAACTCTTGCGAAGGAGATTACAATACGCGTTCATTCAGAAAAGGATTATGACGCAGCTGTCGAGGCCTCTTCTATACTTTTTGGAAAAGGTACTGCTGAAACTTTAGCTAATCTGCCGGAAGATATGTTTCTCTCAGTATTTGAAGGTGTTCCCCATTGTGACATTTCCAGAGATGAACTGAAAAAGAATATAAGTGTGCTCGATTTGCTTACCATGTATTGTAGTATTTTCCCTTCTAAAGGCGAGGCAAGAAGAATGTTAAAAGACGGAGGTGTGCAGATTAATAAGCATAAAGTTAATGATGCTATTATGGTCAAGGAAGAGATGTTGATCAATAATAAGTACCTCCTCGTACAAAAAGGGAAAAAGAATTATTTTCTGGTTAGAGTCGTGTAAAGGAATAATTATTAATTATAAATTATTAATGGTTAATTTTTAGGTATAAGGTTGGAGGTAGAAGGTTTAAGGAAGTCGGAAGATAATTTAATCTGTGAATCTGTGGCAGTTTTGAGTAGGCAGAAAAGATTTAATGATATTAAGAATAAAGATTGAAAAAATGCTTAGAACTCATACATGTGGAGAATTAACCACTAAAAATATTAATCAAAAAGTTACTCTTTGCGGTTGGGTACAAAAGTCGAGAGACCTTGGCGGTATGACCTTTATTGATATGAGGGATCGTTATGGTATTACTCAGCTGGTCTTCGACATGGAAACAAGTAAACAGCTTTGTGAAGAGGCCAGAAAACTGGGAAGAGAATATGTTATTTGTGCTACAGGCTCTGTAGAGGAAAGAAGTAATAAGAATTTAAAGATCCCTACTGGTGAGATCGAGATAATTGTTGAGAAACTTGAAGTTTTAAATGCTGCTAAGCTTCCTCCTTTTACTATTGAGGATAATACTGATGGCGGTGAAGAGCTTCGTATGAAATTCCGCTATCTCGACCTGAGGAGAAATATAAATAAAGATAATCTCTTATTACGGCACAAAATGTCAATAGAGGCGCGTAATTATTTGAACTCCCAGCAATTCATAGAGATTGAAACTCCGGTTCTGATAAAATCAACACCTGAAGGAGCACGCGATTTTGTTGTTCCATCAAGAATGAATCCTGAAAAATTCTATGCACTGCCTCAATCGCCACAAACATTTAAGCAATTGTTAATGATAGCGGGTTATGACAGATATTTCCAGATTGTCAAGTGCTTCAGAGATGAAGATCTCAGGGCCGACCGCCAGCCTGAGTTTACACAAATCGATTGCGAAATGTCGTTTGTGACTCAGGATGATATCTTACATACTTTTGAAGGTCTCACTAAGCATTTATTCAAAACAATACTTAATGTTGAGATAAGTGACTTCCCGAGAATATCTTATGATGATGCCATGAAATATTATGGTAGTGATAAACCGGATATAAGATTTGACATGAAATTCGTAGAGCTGAATCAATTAGCAAAAAACAGAGGATTCAATGTTTTTGATCAGGCAGAATTGATAGTAGGTATATGTGCAAAATCCTGTGCTGATTATTCCAGAAAACAACTTGATAAGCTTACCGACTTTGTAAGAAAGCCCCAGATAGGAGCTAAAGGCCTTGTTTATGTTAAATGTAATGAAGATGGCAGTTTTAAGTCATCTGTTGACAAATTTTATACACAGGAAGATCTCAAACTTTGGGCAGATGAGTTTAAAGCTGAACCCGGTGACCTGCTTCTTATCCTTGCCGGCGAGAAAGATGCAAACCGTAAAGCTCTTAGCGTTTTACGACTTGAAATGGCTGAACAGTTAGAGTTGAAAGATAAAAATACATATCGCCCATTATGGGTTGTCGACTTTCCTCTTCTTGAATGGAATGAAGAATCTCAAAGATATCATGCCATGCATCATCCTTTTACCTCTCCAAAAGAAGAAGATATTTCTAAGTTAGAGTCAGATCCGGGAAGTGTCAGAGCCAATGCATACGACCTTGTTATCAATGGGGTTGAGATAGGTGGAGGCTCTGTTAGAATTCACAATAAGGAATTACAAAACACTATGTTTAAAACACTTGGATTTTCAGATGAAGATGCTCAGGATCAATTTGGTTTTTTGATGAATGCATTTGAATATGGAGCTCCTCCTCATGCCGGAATTGCTTTTGGCTTCGACAGGTGGACAGCCCTCTTCGGTGGCTCTGAATCAATTAGAGATTATATTGCTTTCCCAAAAAATAATATGGGAAAGGATGTGATGATAGATTCACCTTCTCTTATTTCTGAGGTGCAGTTGGAGGAATTAGGGCTAAAGATAGTTAAGGAAAACAGTTAGCATATAAAACTCTGTTAGGCGAAGCGTCCTCGCTTCGCCAATGAATCAGCATCGTAGCGAGGACGCTACGATGAATGGGGTTATGAGTTACGTGATTTTTGACTCGCAACCCATAACCCGAAACGTTTTCATCTACAAAAATCTAATGAATGCACAAAGCTTATAGATTGTAACAATGAACGCAACAAATATCGAAATAATGTCCCCGGTAGGCTCCTACGAATCGCTTATTGCTGCAATGCAAGGCGGAGCTGATGCTGTTTATTTTGGAATAGAGCAGCTTAATATGAGATCACGCTCTTCCAACAACTTTACACTTGATGATCTTGTTAAAATTTCAGAGATCTGTAATGAAAATAATATTCGCTCATACATCACACTGAACACAATCATATATAACAGTGAGCTTGAGCTCATGCGCACAATTGTTGATGCTGCCGGGGAAAACAATATTACTGCAATCATTGCTTCCGACATCTCAGTAATTAAATATGCCCGTGAACAAGGAGTGGAAGTCCATATTTCCACACAATGTAATATAACCAATATAGAAGCGGTGAGGTATTATTCTGAATTTGCTGATGTAATGGTTACTGCACGCGAGCTTAGCCTGGAACAAGTGGCGGAAATAACAGAACTTATTAAGGATGAAAATATCACAGGCCCATCCGGGGAGCTTATTCAAATTGAAATATTTGCTCACGGAGCACTATGTATGGCTGTTTCAGGCAAGTGTTATCTTAGCCTTGATAATTATAATTCTTCTGCTAACAGGGGCGCATGCCTGCAAGGATGCCGACGATCGTATATTGTTAAGGATAAAGAAACAGATATGGAACTGGAGATTGACAATGAGTACATTATGTCGCCCAAAGATCTTAATACCATCGGATTCCTTGATAAGATTCTTGAGGCCGGAGTAAGGGTTTTAAAAATTGAAGGGAGGGGACGTTCACCAGAATATGTTAAAACAGTTACACAATGCTACAGAGAAGCTGTGAATTCATGGTTCGACGGCACTTATACAAAAGAAAATATCGAAATCTGGAATAACAAATTATCAACTGTTTATAACAGAGGTTTCTGGGGTGGATATTATCTCGGAAAAAAACTTGGTGAATGGACTGAGAAGTATGGTTCACAGGCTACACAGAAAAAACAATATATTGGAAAAATCAATAACTATTTTTCTAAGCTCGGTGTGGTAGAACTGAAAATTGAAACCAACTCTCTTTCAATTGGTGATGAAATCCTTATTATCGGACCAACAACAGGAGTTTATGAGGATAGTGTGAAAGAGATCCGTGTTGACCTCAAAACTACAAACAATGCCCAAAAAGGCGATGTTTGTTCTTTTGCTGTAAAGAGTCTGGTGCGTAGATCGGATAAGGTTTATAAGATGCTGTCTGCAAGGTAAAGGGACGACATCCCCCAACGACGAAGGAGGGGGGGGATGTCGCCCCTTTACATCAAATCTTCTTTAAAAGTTAATTTTTTGATAGAATCTTCGTGATGCAAATATCTGTGATAGTCTATAAAATCATCTCTGCTACCAAACCAAAATAAAACCTCATCTCTTTCGATATTGGTTGGTTTATCAGATAAAAATATCTTATAAGAACAATACATATAATTCCTGAAATCATCAACAACTCCATGTTTAGTTGGATTGTGGTGAATGTAAAATATTAATCGTTTTAGGTATTCTTCATTTTCAATTTTTATCCGTCTGAAGCAACTTAAGAACAAATTACCATTCCTATTATCTCTCAAATTTATCTTATTTGTGTAACTAAGAATTGATTTTCCAAACTGACGGCTAAATGACCCCTTTTCAATATTATCTTTAACTCGTAGTAATAAATGATAATGGTTTGGTAGTAAAGCGTACGCAAAAAGAGAACAATAATCGAGG
>JAIOTT010000462.1 GCA_021106655.1 Bacteroidales bacterium | reverse complement strand
CTGATTTTTTTCATTGCTTTATGTAATTGATTTTGAATTATGGATTACGAATTATGAATTATGAAGTATAGTTTACGGTTTATTAATAACTGTTAATTTAGTAAATTGTTATATGATAATTCATAAGGTTACCTGCTGATTATACAGAAAATTTCATTACGGAAACAATCACACAATCCTTTGTGACTTCAAATGATTTGGATTAATATTGAACATCCTTTATAAAGTCAGGTCTTCGGGCTTCTGACTTGAATTTGCATAATTCCCAGATAATCTGTATATTTCACCGGGAAATAAATGCTCTAATCATCATGCAAATCAGGTATAAATGTATCATATTAATAAACCTCCTGATTTTAGTATTTCAGTCTGCTACTTTTAGTCAGGTACCAACTGAACAGGATTGCCTGGGTGCTATTCCTATTTGTCAGCCGATATATCATGAAACGTCTTCCTTTACTGGCTCAGGAAACTATACAAATGAAATCGATCCTGTTTTTTCTTGTCTTGCTAATGAAGATAATTCGGTGTGGTATATTTTCACTGCCCAGACCTCCGGAATGCTCAGTTTTATAATAACTCCTGAAGATACTCTTGATGACTGGGACTGGGCTGTTTATGATTTGAGTAATGCCAGTTGTCTTGATATTTTCAATAATCCCGGCTTGCAGTTAAGTTGTAATTCATATGGCAATTTTACCGGCTGGTATAACGGGCCAACAGGTGCAAGTTCTGCAATGGGAGGCACCACAAATAATAACGGGCCGGGTGCCGCTAACGGTCCTCCATGGAATGCAGATATCCCTGTTTTCGCAGGAGGAACTTATGTGATGCTTATCTGCAACTGGACCGGGTCAACATTTGGATATACACTTGACATGAGCTCCTCGACAGCAAAGATATTTGACGATGTACCTCCTCTCATAAATTATATTGATACACCTGTTGTTTGTGGTGCCACTAATCTTAACATACGATTTTCAGAGAAAATACTTTGTAACACCATATCTGCATCAGATTTTATACTTAGGGGTCCGCAAATAAATCATAACATTAGCGGTGTTGTAGGTAATGCATGCACACAGGGCGGCACCCAGGAAAAGGACTTTTCAATAGATTTCACACCTCCAATCATTGTCAGTGGGAAATATGTTTTTGAACTGGTTGATAGTGCTGGTTCTGTTACTGACTTATGCAATAATGTCGCTCCTCCCGACAGTCTTATTTTTTTTGTGAGTGATGTTAAAGCTACGATTGTAAATATTATTCATTCGAGTTGTGAACAGAATAATGGCAGCGCCACAGTAAAAGGAAGTGGAGGAAATGGGATTTACACATATCTCTGGAGTACAAATCCTCCACAGACAAGTCAGACTGCTCTTGACCTTGGGGCAGGAATATATTATGTTAGCGTTTCAAGTGGTGGATGTATGGGAATTGATTCTGTGGAGATTCATACTTCTCCGATCCCTTTTGTGTCAATTTCTCCACAAAATTCCTGGATCTGCTCCGGCGACAGCATTACTCTGTATGCTGACAAAGGATTTGTTTCTTATTCATGGAATGATGGTATGGCAAGCTCTGACACCCTAATCACCTCCTTAGCAGGATTTTATTATGTTAGTATTATTGATAGTCTGGGATGTGTTGGTATGTCCGATACAGTAGAAATCAAATTATATCCTGCTCCTGAAATAGTTATCAACCCGATAGATCCGGTAATTTGTAAGGGCGATGAAATTATTTTAACAGCATCAGGGGCAAACACATATACCTGGTTTCCATTTACAACTTTGTCTGATTCAACAGGAAGTGTAATAATTGCAAATCCATTGAACACGACAGTATACACTATTGAGGGTACTGATGATCGTGGTTGTAAAAACTATGTACAGATAAAAGTAGAGGTAATTCCCTGGCCACAGATTTTTTCTGAAGACAGTGCCTGGGTTTGCGCCGGTTCCACCCTCAGGCTGAAAGCCGGTAATGTTTATTCATCTTATATCTGGCAAGATGGATCCCACCTTTCTTATTTTGATGTTATTTACCCCGGGATTTATTGGGTTAGCGTTGACCACCTTGGTTGTATTGCTACCGATACTATTTTTATCAATGCTTGTTCTGAAATATGGATCCCAAATACTTTTACACCTAATGGCGATGGAAAAAATGACATTTTTAAAGCTGTTGGCTCAGGTAATATAAAGGCGTTTAAAATGGTGATCTATAACCGCTGGGGGGCTGAAGTTTTTGAAAGCGATAACATAAATCTTGGATGGGATGGAATGTATAATGGCCAAATTGTAGAGCATGGAGTATATACGTGGTATATCATTTATCAGCCTAGTGGAAATATCGATACAGAAAAAGAATCCCGATCCGGGCATGTTACTTTGTTGAGATAGCTACCAGGAGACATTAATCTTCAAAATCCCAGATGGCACCGTCTTTAGTATCTTTTATAGTTATATTAAGTTTTTTTAATTCATCCCTGATCATATCAGAAGTAGAATAATCTTTATTTTCCTTTGCCTTTTGCCGAATAGCAATTATCGAATTCATAAGTTCGGCAGAAAGATCGTTCTGTGTTCCGGATGACTCCGCTTTTAACCCCAAAATTTCAAATACAAAATCATGGTATGTCTTTGTTAAAAGCACAAGATCTTCTTTGCTGATTGTCTCTTTTTTATCATTGATGGAGTTAATGATCCTAACTCCATCAAAAAGGTGAGCAATAAGGACAGGGCTGTTAAAGTCATCATTCATTGCATCATAACAGCTTTGACTCAACTCTTTAAGATTGACTGTTGAATCATCGGATGGAGTTAATTTATCAATCGTTTCCATTGCTGTGAACAAGCGCTTTAATCCTTTTTCGGCTGCTTGGAGAGCTTCATTTGAAAAATCAAGAGGGCTGCGATAGTGTGCCTGAAGAATAAAAAACCTGATAGACATAGGACTGAAAGCTTGCCCTAACAACTTATGATCTCCGGTAAAGAATTCATTGAGAGTAATAAAATTATTCAAGGATTTACCCATTTTCTTCCCACCGATGGTGATCATATTATTATGCATCCAGTACTTACATGGATCAGTATTGTTTGCTGTTTGGGATTGGGCAATTTCTGATTCATGATGTGGGAATAAGAGATCCATACCACCACCATGAATATCAAAATATTCGCCCAGATATTTACTGCTCATAGCTGAACATTCAATATGCCATCCCGGAAAACCATCACTCCATTGTGATGGCCAGTGCATTATATGCTCTGGTTGTGCCTTTTTCCATAACGCAAAATCAAAAGGATTACGCTTATCTTTTTGACCTTCCAGCTCCCTGGTGTTAGCCTTAAGATCTTCCAGAACCCTGCCTGACAATTTTCCGTAATTATGCTTTTCATTATATTTCTCCACATCAAAGTATACTGATCCGTTAACTTCATAAGCAAAGCCGGCATTAAGTATCTTTTTTGTCATTTCAATCTGTTCAATGATATGACCTGAAGCTCTTGGTTCAATACTTGGATGAAGGGTGTTCAGTTCATCCATATTTTTATGATAACGGTCAGAATAATACTGAACAATTTCCATAGGCTCCAGCTGTTCAAGTCTGGCCTTTTTACCAATTTTATCTTCTCCTTCGTCCGCATCATTTTCGAGATGCCCGACATCAGTTATGTTTCTTACATAGCGAACTTTATATCCAAGATGCATCAGATATCTGAATACCATATCAAAAGTAATGGCAGGTCGTGCATGTCCGAGATGGCCATCGCCATAGACAGTAGGGCCACACACATATAAACCAACATGTGGAGGGTTCAGTGCTTCAAAAAGCTCTTTTTTTCTGCTGAGGGTGTTATATAAAAATAACTCTTTAGTCATGAT
>JAIOTT010000214.1 GCA_021106655.1 Bacteroidales bacterium | reverse complement strand
TGTTAGTTACCTCTCTTATACCTATGGCATTGATAAGTTAAAGGACTTTTATGCCAGAACCGATAGTAGTAAACGTTTCTATGCAAGCCAATTTAAGACTGTTTACGGAATCGGCGTGAGGGATTCATGGCAGCAATGGATTGAATGGGAGAAAAAGTTTCAACAGAAAAATCTGGAAAGGATCAGGGAATATCCAGTTACACCCAAAACAGAAATTACACGGGAGCCTTTGGGATCTGTTTCCCGGGCATTCATTGATAAGAAAAATAGCAAGATCATTGCAGCGGTTAATTACCCCGGTAAATTGGCTCATGTTGCGGAAATTGATCCTAACAATGGCAAAATGAGAACAATTTGTCAGGTGCCCAGCCCAATGTTGTATTCAGTCAGTTCAGTTGCTTATGATGAGTCAACTTCAACCTTGTTTATGTCGATACATAACGGCGATTGGAGAGGCTTACGCACAATTGATATCAGAACCGGAAAACACAGGGATGTAATTAAGCTTACACGTGCCGGTAACTTTGCATTTAATAAACAGAATGGCTCATTGTGGGCGATACAACATTTTAATGGAAGGGTGAATATTATCAGGATACCCAAACCATATTCTGAATATGAAGAGATATACACTCTTCGTTTTGGCCGTAGTCTTTTTGATATTGATATTTCGAATGATGGTAAATATATGTCAGCCATTCTTTCTGATGTAGCCGGAAATCAACGACTCGTTTTGTATCGCCTTGATGATCTTACACAAGGTATGACAAAGCATGAGGTGTTTTATGAGTTTGAAGAAAGTGCAATGTCGAGTTTTAGATTTTCAGATGACGATAAATATCTTATAGGAACATCATATTATACCGGTGTTTCCAATGTCTGGCGTATTAATATTGAGACTAAAGAAGCTGAATTACTTACTAATACTGAAAACGGTTTTTTCAATCCTGTACAGATCAGCACGGATTCATTATTGGTGTTTGAATTTTATAATAATGGCTTAAAACCTTGTAAAATTAAAATCAATCCGATTGAGGATGCAAACGCTATTGAATTGCTTGGCCAAAAGGTGTTTGAACGTAATCCTGTCGTGGAGGATTGGATGCTGCCTCCACCTTCTGAAATAGATATTGATTCCATAAAAACCTTCGAGGGTGAATACTCTGCTTTTAAAGAACTGAGCTTCACAAATGCTTATCCCATAATAGAGGGTTATAAAAACCTTGTGGCATGGGGTTATAGATTTAATTTTATGGATCCGATAGGGCTTCATTCTGTTAAACTTACAGCATCCTATTCTCCTTATGATTTTCTGCCTCAAAAACAGAGGCTTCATCTTGATCTGAATTATAAATACTGGAACTGGCATCTTACTGCCAGTTACAACAAGGCAGATTTTTATGATCTTTTCGGACCTACAAAAGTTAGCAGGGCAGGATATGGGTTTACATTAAAATACCATAAAGTAATCCGCTATTTCCGACCCAGGAAAGTAGATTTTTATGTGCAACTTGGTGCATTTGGTGATCTTGAAAAGTTACCTGCATTCCAGAACATTGATGCCCCATATACTGAAATTTATACAGCTGTGGCCAACTTTCATTACAGCTATCTACGTAGGTCGCTTGGAGGTGTGGAATCTGAACAGGGGGTTGACTGGAATATATTTATGCATACATATCTGGCAAATGACGACATTTATCCAAGGATCATATCAAATCAGGATTTTGGCTTTCTGCTCCCGGTGAGAAACACTTCTTTCTGGCTAAGAACATCTTTAGGTCAGTCGTTTGGAAGCCGCAAAGATGCACTTTCAAAAATATATTTCGGAGGCTTCAGGAACAATTATGTTGATTACCAGAATGTGCAGCAATATCGCGAATTTATTAGTTTTCCCGGTATGGAGATAGATGCTGTTGAAGCAAAAAATTACGGTAAACTGACAGGTGAACTTAACCTCATGCCAATACGGTTCAGGGAACTTGGGTTTTTACCCTTCTATTGCACTTATGCACGCCTTTCACTTTTTGGTATGGGTCTTTTTGCTGATATGACCAAACAAGAATATAAACAAGAGCTTTATAATGCCGGAGCACAACTTGATTTTGAACTTGTTTTGTTTTCCCTTTTAAAATCCACCCTTTCCTTTGGCTATGCAAGAGTGTTTCAGGATGCTTTCTCCCCCAGGGAACAATTTATGGTGTCCCTTAAGCTTCTTTAATTACTATAATATTGTACGGGGGAATCCCAATTCACCTTCACATTGATGGGCTGATTGGTACAGGGGGTGACTCACAAGTCACCCTTGCTTATTTTCCTTTTTTTTATAACCACAATGTACACTATGATTTACACAATGGTCACAATGTTTGATTCATTGTGTTCATAGTGCCTTTATTGTGTCCATAGTGGTAAAAGAAATGATAGATTTACAGTTTAAAGCATGCAAGTTAATCACAGTTCTCCTGTTTTCGCCATTCGGGTCACCCCTGTTTATAATATTAAAAAATTTTCCGTAATTTTGAGTTTTCCATAATTACATTATTTAATAAATAAGACCTGACATCGTATATGAAATTCATTGCAGCCCTGCTTCCTGTTATTGCTTTCCTTTTGGTCTTGATTTATCTCGATAGTTTCAAGTTGATCAGGAAAAATGTATTGATCTATTCAATTGTGTGGGGAATTTGTGCAGCGATACTTTCATATTTTGTCAATAATCTGATAGTCTCTATAACTGATTTGAATAACAGAGCTTTTTGCAGAGCTGTCAGTCCTCCGGTTGAGGAGACTTTGAAGAGTTTATTTTTGATATTTCTTGTCATGAAAGGAAAGATAGGTTTCAGGATTGATGGTGCAATCTATGGCTTTGCTATTGGGGCAGGATTTGCTTTATATGAGAATATTTTCTTTTTACACGAGATTCCTACAGATAATATGTGGTTGTGGATAATCCGTGGTTTTGGAACTGCTATTATGCATGGCGGAGTAACTTCTATTTTAGGCGTTTTATTGATGCATGCCAGGGAAAAAAACAGGAGCATATTTAAGTATCTGGGTTTGGGTTTGTTGTTGGTGATCCTTATTCATTCCTTATTCAATCATTTTCTTCTTCCACCACTTGCCTCTATGTTCATTATTCTTATCATTATTTCCGTTGTGGAGATCGCTATATTTCAAGTTAATGAACGATTACTGCGAGAATGGCTTGAACTTGAGTTTGATAGTGAAGTAAAACTTCTTGCTATGATACGAAAAGGAGAATTCCTACAAAGTAAGCCGGGAAAATATCTAATCTCTATCAGGCAGAAGTTCTCGAAATTTGTAGTCCTTGATATGCTTTCGTATATCTCACTTTACCTCGAATTATCAGTAAGAGCCAAAGGTAATCTGATGCTAAAAGAGTCAGGATTGCCTGTTAAGAAGGATATTGAAGTGACAACAAAACTCCTGGAATTAAAATCACTTGAAAAGAATATTGGCAAAACAGGACTGATGGCTATTTCTCCAATACTTCGCATTTCAAAGAAAAACATCATCAAATGGTCGCTTTTGTAATAAGTGGTAATTCATAGTAATTGATTGTAATTGATTGTAATTAGGTTGTAATTAATATGGTTGAGTAGTTGAGTAGTTAAGTAGGAAAACTGTTACTGCTCCTGCCACTCTTTCTTTCAAACTCCACACTCCACACTTCTTCCTGCAACCTATTGCCTTATATTAATGTCCTAATTTATATACATCAAAGTGTTTTTTTTTGTAATTTTGTAAAGAAATATAGAGATAAGACTTATGAAAAGAATTATTATAATAGCCTTAATAACTGCCTGGAATTTAGCTTTTTCTGTTAGTGTCAGAGCTGATTCCACCAATTCAATAACAGAAAATGATACTGCAAGCAATCCATACTGGATTGAAATGATGCAGGAGAGGGATGCAAATTTCTTTGAAATTCAAAGAGCATTCAACATCTATTGGGAAAACAGGGAAATTACAAAAGGATGCGGATGGAAACCTTTTAAAAGATGGGAAAACTATTGGCAAACACGCGTCCTGACTGATGGAAGTTTTCCTTCATCCGACAAGAACTTCAAAGCATTTATGGAGTACAGTAATAAACACAAATCTGTATCCGGAGACTGGAGT
>JAIOTT010000360.1 GCA_021106655.1 Bacteroidales bacterium | reverse complement strand
TTCCCTCAGCAAGGGAAATCTTATAAAAGGATAGAGTGCATAGGCACTTCCCATTATTTTTGAACTGGCAAAACTGCTTTGCCAGTATGATATTCCGATCTCAGGATAATTATAAATTTGCTCCCATATCTTGTCACCAAATGTTTGTTTGCTTAAAGTCAACTCGAAAACAGAAAAATGACTATCCGTCAGAACATTCATTTCGGGGTGGTGACGAGCAATAAATCCGTAATGGACCTTTGTTTCAATTGCCAAAGCTGATCGCACCCGATTATCCTGTTCCTGGGCATTAAGGAATGAATAAAATGGAAGCAGTAAAAAAAATCCAAATAATATTTCCCGAAGAATTATTTTCAAATATGTAGATTTTATTTCCCTGTATTAATTTTGATATATCTTATTGGGAAAGGCAAAACTATAAAAAATAACTCAGACAATCAGGTATAAGGTAGAAGGTTTAAGGTATAAGGGTTTAGTGTTATATGTTTTCAAGTTTGACTATTGAAGTAAATGCTTACTTTTGACAAAAATTTTAGGATATGAAAGAAAGTCTTGATGCATTTAGGGAATTACTTGAAATAATGGACACATTGCGAGACAACTGCCCGTGGGATAAAAAACAAACATTTGAAAGCCTCAGGCATCTTACAATAGAAGAAACATATGAATTATCAGATGCTATTCTTGAAAAGGATTTGGATGGGATCAGGAAAGAGTTGGGTGATCTTTTACTTCATATTGTGTTTTACGCTAAGATTGGTTCAGAAAAAAAATCATTTAATATAACTGATGTAATCAAGGATATCTCTGCTAAACTAATAAACCGTCATCCGCATATTTATAGTGATGTAGTTGTGAATGGGGCTCAGGATGTTAAAGATAATTGGGAGAAGATCAAGCTGAGAGAGGGCAATAAATCAGTATTATCAGGAGTACCAGTCTCACTACCTGCTCTTGTAAAAGCATACCGTATACAAGAAAAAGTCAGAGGAGTTGGCTTTGATTGGGAAAAACCTGAGCAAGTATGGGAAAAAGTTCTTGAGGAACTTAATGAATTCAAAATTGAAACTGAAGGTAATTCTGATAAAGCTAAGATGGAAGGAGAGTTTGGTGATTTGATGTTTGCACTCATCAACTATGCCAGATTTTTAGATATTAACCCAGAGAATGCTCTGGAAATGACAAATAAGAAATTTATTCACCGCTTTAAATATCTTGAAGAAAATGCCAAAAAACTCAATAAATCACTTCATGAAATGAGTTTAAGTGAGATGGATGTTTTCTGGAATGAAGCAAAAAATATAGAATAAATCGGATTTCAAAGTATTTTTACTTATGAGTATCCAGATATGAAGCAACTCCTTCCTGTGTTGCTTTCATAGCATCTTCTCCCGGATGCCAATCAGCCGGGCAAACTTCCCCGTTTTCTTCAAAATACTGAAGAGCATCAACCATTCTCAACGCTTCATCTATACTCCTGCCAAGTGGAAGGTCATTAACAAGCTGATGTCGAACAGTGCCCTGAATATCAATCAGGAATAATCCCCTGTATGCAACAGCATCACCATTAAAAACCATTTCTCCGTTTTCATTATAATCATACTCTCCGGCAAGGACATCAAAATTTTCTGATATCGTTTTTGAAAGGTCAGAAACCAGTGGAAATTTCACACCTTTAATCCCACCATCTTTTAATTCAGTATTCAGCCAACTCCAGTGTGAAAACTTAGAATCAACAGAGCAGCCCACAACTGCAACATTTCTCTTTTCAAATTCATCCATCTTTTTTTGAAAAGCAATGATCTCCGTTGGGCAAACGAAGGTAAAATCTAATGGGTAAAAGAAAAATATTACATGCTTTTTCCCAATATACTGTTCCAATGAAAATTTTTCTACAAATTCACTCCCATTGATTACTGCATCAGCTTCAAATAGTGGAGCCTTTTTACCAACTAATACCGACATAATTTTGAATTTTAGTTTATATCTTAATGCTTTAGTAATTACAAAGATAATATAATTGTTAATTATAAATGCTTAATTATTAATGATTAATTGAACATCACATGATCTCTTCAATGTCAAAAATCAGGATCTTATTATTGGGAAAATCATACAAGCTTAGTTTACGAAGTTCATAATAACTTCTCCAGTAAGCTCGCAAAGTGCTTATAAATGACTGTTTTGCATTATCCATTTCCGTTTGGGCAATATTAAGATCTGTAATATTTATTTTTCCAATTAAATACCTTTGTTTAGTAACATCATAACGTTTGTGGGCAACAGTATCAGATTTTCCTGCAATAAGTAACTGCTTTGCCTGCATATTGAATTGCATAACCTTAAGAAAAACCTCTTGCTCAAAATCAATGATCTGCTGTTCAACATTTGTTTTCACCAGCTCCCGGTTTGATTCTGCCATTTTTATCCTTCCTTTAGCTAGCCCCCAGTCGAGAATTGGTATTTCAAGGCCAAGTATTAATTGCTGGTCATCCAAAGGATTGTTATATGCATCTACAAGAAAATCTGCACTCTGGTTTAATCCAAACTGAGCATAAATATTGGCATTAAAGCGGTTTTCCATTTTTGCCCTGTTCACCTCACTTTCAGCTTCAATAATTCTTCGCTCAAAAGAAAGAGCATCAGATCGGTTTTTATAAGCTTCTGCCAATGCCTGTTGAACATCAACAACTAAATCAATGCTTTCTGTTGGTTGAATTAGTTCAATCTTTTGATCATTCTGAAGGCCAAGAAAAGATTTCAATTTAAAAATATTCATTTCCAGATCCAGCTTAACACTCTCAACGTTGGCATGGGCTCGCAGTAGACTTAATTCAAGCTGCAATAACTCATTTTCTGCAATCTTGCCAAGATTGTAGCGCCCCTGTGCTATTTTATAAAGAGTATCGTAATTTGCCTGATTAGTTAAGGCAATCTTCTCATTAATTTGTTCAATAAGTAAATTAAAAAACAGGTTTGTAGCAGTAATGGCTATTTGTTCCCTGTCCTCCAAATATTTTCGCTTAGCTTCATCATACCTTAGTGGTTCAATCATATTAAGCCACTTATACCTGTTGTAACTAAAAATGGGTTGATTATATCCAATTGTAATCGGGGTGGTAAGATATGATGTGACTGTTGAATCACCGAAATTATCCATTCTCTGAAGCCCTGATCTCATAAATATCTGTCCGCCGGTATAGCCAATAGTTTTTGAAAGCGACATATCAATAGAATAACTCGTATAGGCCTGTTGAAGAAAGGTTTCACTACCATCAGGCTGTGTATATTTATTAATAGATCTCTGAAGATTCGGGACAACAGCATCCAGGGTTAACATAGGCATATATGTAGCGCGATAGCTTTTAAACTCCCAGAAACTCGATCTGAAACGATGTTTTGCAGCCAGTGCATCTCTTGATTGACTCAAGGCAATTCGAACTACTTCATCGAGATTAAGCTTTTTAACTTCATTCTGTGCCTTAAGTCCGGAATTAATAAGCAATATTAGAATAAAAGAAAATAACCATTTTGTTCTATCTGCCATATTTATGTATTTTTCTAAGTATTAAGATATGAGTATTGAGTATCAAAACTCAGTTATCAGTGAATCATTGATCTTTTTATTTGTATAATTGAATAATTATCTCTCAGTCTCACAATCTCTTAGTCTTTCATCTCACATCTCTTTTCTACTCGTGTCTCAATGAATCAACAGCATCTTGTCTGGCTGCTTTCCTTGCAGGCATATAGCCAAAGAGTATTCCTACTGTTGCAGATACGCCAAATGAAATCACAATTGAAAATCCGGAAATTATAGTTTGAATATCTGTAATCTCTGTAATCAGTTTTGAAAGTGCTATGCCCAAAAAAATCCCAATTATCCCACCACTTAAGCTTATCATTGTAGCCTCGGCAAGAAACTGAAAAATAATATCTTTTTTTGTGGCACCTGTTGCTTTACGAATTCCAATTTCTTTAATCCTCTCCATTACAGATGCCAACATTATATTCATAATTCCAATACCACCAACTATCAGCGAAATGCTTGCGATCGCACCAAGGACGATATTAAAAATGTCTTTTGTTCTTTGTTCCTGCCTCAAGAGCAGCTCCGGGACCTTGATTTCAAAATCATCAACTCCTGAATGTCGGCGAGCGATCATCTTTTTCAATATTTCAGTTGTAGGTATGAGTTGATCTGTTTCTTTAACCTGCACCACAATTTTGTTAAGTTGATTATAATCATTTTGTTCCTCTGAGGATCCAAAGGAAAACATTGATCGTCCTGAAATAATAACACCTCCTCCATGCAGTGAAGATCCGGTAATAAGCGATCGATCTTTAAACCTCCGTAATAAAGTCTGGATAGGTGCAAAAACGGTTTTATTATATTCATCAATACCAAGATTTGCACTAACAGCTTCACTTACGCTGCGATTTTCTAAAACACCTACAACTTTCAGCCAGATGAAGCCACATTTAATATATTTGCCAACAGCTTCTTCATCCAGAAAAAACTTGGCTTGTATGTCGGGGCCAATGATACATACAGCTTTTCCATCCTTCAGTTGTTTAATATTAAACATTTCTCCTTCAGAAAGATCCAGGTTAAACACTTTAAAAAAATCGGGAGTAATACCTGCTACTTTTGCTTTACCACGTTGCCCTCCTTTTTGAAGATAAGTCTCAAAACTTACTTCAGGACATACTCTTTCAACAGTAGGAATTATTTTTTTTATGCTCTGAGCATCTTTTAATGTCAGTTTTGGAGAGTATTTCTCTTTAACGGCCATTTGACCATCATCTTCTTCATTTTCGCTTTTATCCTCTTCTGATTTAGGAGTAATAACAATATTATTTACCCCTACCATTTTCATTTGTTCAAGTATTTCCTGCTGAGCGCCATTACCAATTGCCATCATAGCTATCACTGCAGCAACACCAAAAATTATCCCAAGTGCAGTTAGGATAGAGCGGGATTTATTTACAAAAACCGCTTCAATGGCAATGTTGACTATGTATATGAATCTTTCCAAATTATGTCTTTTTTAGTATCAAGGTTTGAGTATTGGGTATCAAGTATTGAGTATTAAGTACAATTCCTCATTGTATCTTTGTATAATTGAATAATTATATCTTTTTCTCATATCTCATAATCTCATATCTTGTGACTCTTTTTTAGTATCCTGACAATAACACAACTATCTTATTAATAACTTCAGTTTAAGCTTGTCAGCATTGGCCGGGGGTAGTAAATAAACTTCATCTCCAATTTCAACACCTTCTTTAATAATAATTTTATCCTCATTACTTCTACCGACTTCCACTTCCTGCTTTACAAGTTTGCCATTAGTTTTATACACATAGCTTATTGTATCCTCAAAATGTATACTTTCAATTGGGAGGTAAAGAACACTATCGAATACAGCTGTAATAATAGTATTTTTTGTTGTCATGGCCGGGCGCAAAATGGTATCGAACTCATTAACAACAATTTTTACCTCAAATACCTTTGTATTAGTATTTCGCATCTGTTGTCCAATATTTGCAACTTCAATTACTTCTCCGCTGTATACTTTATCAGGAAAAGCATCTATTCCGATCTCAACATCTTGTCCTATCTTAACTTTACTAATATCAATTTCATTAACATAGGTTTTCGATATCATTTTCGAGAGATCAGGTAAAGTAGCAACAACATTATCCCAGGAACTCAATGTTGCACCAGCGCCCTGCTTTTTACCATCCCAGTTGCGTTTGTAAATCACCATACCCGATTGCGGTGCTTTAACTGTAAACTTTCCATAAACATCCACCATCTGCTGATATTTTCTTTGAGCCTGCTGAAGTGAAGCTTTTACTTCTTTAATGATTGCCTTTGACTTTTCATTTCTCAATTTATAGTTTTTTAAAGCTTGTTCATATGCACGTCCGGCTTTTTCCATGCTTATCCGTACCTGACGTATTGTTGCAGGAGGTTCATATTTTGATTGCTCAAGTTCAATTTGCCGTTCTTCCATTGAATACTTAAGGTTGATAAGTTCATCCCGTGCATTTCTCATTTCCAATGAGGTATCAAGTTTTGTTTTTGTGAATTGTGATTCAAGTTTTTCAAGCTCATTTTCAACGTCTTTCATGGTATTACTAATTTCTGTTCTGTCGAGTGTAGCAACATAATCACCTGAATCTACAACCGTTCCGTCAGGAATGATATCTTCTATTTTTACCTGCCAAATCCTTACAGCACGTAATCCAGCAGGCCCATAAATTTTCTCTGAATTTTTTGCTTCCAGCTCTCCGGTGGTAGTAACATTTATCCTGAATTCTCCTTCTTCTACAGGAGATAGAATTGCAATGCTTCCTCCTTTTTCATCCCTGGTAAAATACCATATCAGAATTACTACTGCTAAGAGTGCAATAATAATATAAGTAAATTTTTTCTTCATTATAGTATTATTTTTCAATGTTATTGGAATTCTCCTCACTTAACGAACAAATTTAGGCATTTATGATGCATCAATGCAATAATAATTATTATGTGGAAAATTTTTTCACTGAGTTACACAGAAATAAAGTACCTAAAGTTTGGAGTGCCTAGAATGCCTATAGTTAGAATTGATTTACCACTTTGTTAAATAAATAACTAATTTTAGTCACTCGAAACTTTATTTCACTTAAGTCACTCACTTTAGTATCAATTAAACCAAAAAGGTAACCTATGAATTTATCAAATTTTGACTGGCTGATCATTGGTTTATATTTTATTGTAAGCATTTCTATTGGCATATACCTTTCACGTCGTGCCGGAAAAAGCACAGGAGACTTTTTTTTAACAGGAAGAAATCTTCCTTGGTATATTGCGGGAACGAGCATGGTGGCGACAACTTTTGCTGCCGATACTCCTTTAGCGATAACTGAATTGGTAGCCGACCATGGTATTGCAGGCAACTGGCTATGGTGGAATATGCTTTTTGGAGGTATGCTAACGGTATTCTTCTTCGCCCGCTTATGGCGTAGGGCAGGGATCATGACTGATTGTGAATTTGTTGCTATCAGATATTCAGGCAGCTCCGCATCATTTCTTCGAGGCTTCAGGGCAGTTTATATTGGCATTTTCATGAATATTATTGTAATTGGCTGGGTAAACCTTGCAATGGTAAAGATCCTCGAGGTAATGTTTCCTGATCTGACGTTTTTTGGAGTATCTGAAGTAAGTTTTGCAGGATTTACCTTCAGCTCGCATCTTTTGATCGTAGGTTGTATCATGTTATTTATTGCCTTTTATACTTCTCTTTCAGGGATGTGGGGCATATCATTTACTGATACTTTTCAGTTCTTTATTGCTATGAGTGGATGTATTGTTCTTGCAATATATGCTGTAAATAATGCGGATGTTGGAGGAATATCAGGATTAAAAGAAAAGCTTCCCGATTGGGTTTTTCATTACACTCCTGCAATTTCAGGCAATGGTATAAGTGATAATTCATCCAGCGTTGGAAGCTTACTAAAAATGAGTGTTGTTGCCTTTGTTGCCTATATTGGTGTTCAATGGTGGGCCAGCTGGTACCCCGGGGCTGAACCCGGTGGAGGAGGTTATATTGCACAGCGAATGATGTCGGCTAAAAATGAAAAACACTCTTTGTTAGCCACATTATGGTTTCAGATTGCTCATTTTGCATTACGGCCATGGCCATGGATAATTGTGGCATTAGCAGCATTGGTTCTCTACCCGACAGAAAGCGACAAGGGAGCAACATTTGTAATGATGATCAGGGATCTGATGCCTTCCGGATTGCTGGGTTTACTGATGGCGGCATTTCTCGCTGCTTATATGTCGACAGTTGCTTCACAAACAGTATGGGGGACATCCTATATTGTCAATGACCTGTATCGTCCTTTTGTAAAGCCAAATGCAAGCGAAAAGTACTATGTGAAGATATCCAGAATAACAACTTATCTTTTAATTATACTCTCCTTAATACTCACTTCAAAGCTCGACCGCATCAGCGATGCATGGAAATTTATATTGATCTGCAGTGGAGGGATTGGCCCGGTGCTGATATTCAGATGGTTTTGGTGGAGAATAAATGCATGGTCAGAGATTGCTGCAATGATAGCTCCGTATCTTGTTTATCCGATATTAGTTTATCGCTATGATATGCCATTCGAGACATCATTATTAATAATAGTTGCCTGGTCAACCTTTGTCTGGCTTATAGTTACATTCCTTACACGACCCACTGATGAAGCTAAGCTCATTAGCTTCTATAAAAAAATTCATCCCGGAGGAAATGGCTGGAAACATATTGCCTCTAAAGCTCCGGATGTTAAAGTAGATACCGGATACCTTCAATTATTTATTAATTGGCTTGCCGGTAGTACAATGGTTATGTTTTTCCTTTTCGGAATTGGAAAGATCATTTTTGCAGAATACCTGACTGGTTCAATTTTCATTGTTATTGCAATTATAGCTTCTGCAATTATTTACTTTAATATGTCCAGAATTGGGTGGGGGAAGGTGTCTGAATAAAAGTCTGAAAAGTCTGAAAGGTCAAAAGGTCGAAGTAGAAAGGTCAAAAAGTGATCAAAATTCATTGAACTTAACCAATTTTAGAGAAGGGGATTTACATAATGAAACTAAGAACTGACGAATCTGTAAATTCTAATAAAATAATCTTGAATTAGAAATTATGTCAATTAGAGCAATTAGAAATTAACAGTTTTTATTGTTTACTGTTCTATTTCACCAATTTATCAATAATATTTTCAACGCTGATATTTTCGGCTTCGGCTTTATAATTCCTGATAATTCTATGTCGTAAAATTGCAGTTGATACAGCCTGAACATCTTCAATATCCGGTGAGTACTTACCATTTATGGCAGCGTGGCATTTCGCTCCGACAATAAGATATTGTGAGGCTCTGGGGCCTGCTCCCCACGTAAGAAAATCGTTAGACCAGTCATGAGCAGCCTTTGTATTTGGCCTGGTTTTAGCAGCCAGTGTTACAGCATAATTGTATACGTTTTCAGGTACAGGAATTTTGCGCATTAAATTCTGAAAAAACAGAATTTCATCTGCAGTAATAACAGTGTCAGGCTTTTGAACTTCCTCCACAGTAGTTCTTTTTACAACATCTATTTCTTCATTATAAGAAGGATAATCCAGCCAGATATTAAACATGAACCTATCAAGCTGAGCTTCGGGTAAAGGATAAGTACCTTCCTGTTCAATTGGATTTTGAGTGGCAAGCACAAAAAAGGGCTCTTCAAGGATATGGGAGACACCTGATACAGTTACTGATTTTTCCTGCATGGCTTCAAGCAAGGCTGATTGTGTTTTGGGTGGTGTACGGTTAATCTCATCTGCAAGAATAATATTAGCGAATATGGGTCCCTTTACAAATTTGAACTTTCTGTTTTCATCAAGTATCTCTGTACCGATAATATCTGAGGGCATCAAGTCTGGTGTAAATTGTATTCTGCTAAAACTCAGCCCAAGAACCTGTGAAATTGTGTTTACTAATAATGTTTTCGCAAGACCTGGTACACCAACAAGTAATACATGTCCCTTACTAAAAATTGAGATCAATACATCTTTTATTACCTCATCTTGTCCAACAATTACTTTTGCGATTTCTTTCCTCAGAAGCTCAAACTTCTTAACAAATGCATCTATCGCCTCAACATCACTTTTATATTCCATAAAATCTAAAAATTTATTATATTACTTACTACACCTTATACCTTACACCTTATACCTTACACCTTATACCTACTAATTAAACCATTCATTCTGAAAATCACATTTCTTATAATGATTATTTATTTTAATATAAGTCCCGGATGCGTTTTTATTTATCCATTTCTTTATAATCTTACTTTGCTTCTCTTCAAGTGCCCAATTTTGAATTTTATCATAATCCTCTTTTAGGTCAGCCCGGTGGGGTTCTGTTCTTTTCATTAGCATGATAAGTCTGTATGCCTGTTTACCCTCTTCTGTTTTCATGGCTGTTGGTTCAGACACATCTCCTACTTCAAGTTTATCGATAACGAAAAACACTGAAGGATCAATCTCATCTGCTTCAAATTTTGTAGTCCCAGTATTAGGATTGATCATCAATCCACCATTATTTTTATTCGGGTCATCAGAAAATATTTTCGCAGCTTTTTCAAAAGATATTGAATCACTTTCAATTTGAGTCCTGATCCTGAGCAGTATCTTTTGGGCCTTTGCCAGATCATCTGTTGATACTTTTGGTTGAAGAAGAATATGCCTTACATTTACATATTCACCTTTTCTATCGATAAGCTGAAGAACATGATAGCCTGCTTCAGTTTCAACAATCTCAGACACCTCTTTATCTTTTAACCTGAAGGCTACAGCTTCAAATTCGGGATAAAGCTCACCACGCCCATATGAACCCAACTCTCCTCCTTTTTTTGCAGAACCCGGATCTTCAGAATACAATATTGCCATCGCAGAAAAGCTCTCTCCCTCAATAATCCTATTTCTAAGATCAGTTAGCTTAATCTTTATTCTCTCTATCTCTTCATCACTAACTGGTGGATTTTTGACAATCTGTGCTATCTCAAACTCTGAGTTGATAAGGGGTAAGCTGTCGGAAGGGATACTGTTGAAAAAACTTTTTACTTCTGAAGGAGTAACTTTTACATCTTTAGTGATCTGATATTGCATCATTTGAACCATCAGCTGAGAATGTGTTATTTCCCGTAGTTCCTCTTTAAACTCTTCAACAGACTTTTTATAAAACTCTTCAACTTTTTCTGTAGACCCAAATTGCCTGAAGTAATATCTGAGTTTATTATCCATCTCATCTTCAACCTGATCAGGAGTAACTTCAACACTATCAATTTCAGCCTGATTCAATAATAACTTTTGAAATAAAAGATTCTCAAAGATCTGGCATCTTACAGAAGATCCTCCTTTAATGCTTCCTTGTAATCTGTATTGCATATATTGATTCTCAACATCAGAAAGCAGAATAATCTTACTCCCAACAACTGCTACAACCTCATCAATAACCTCATCTTGTGCAAAGGCTTGCCCAAGGCTAAAAAGAAACAGAAATATTAATGTGTAGACTTTTTTCATACTAGATATTAAGTGACTAAATTTACGAATGACTAAAGTGACTAGAATTAATTTTGAATTATTAACTAATTTTAGTCATTCGACACTTTAGTTCATTTTAGTCATTTCTTAGTAACATCATTTATACCTTTTTATTATTCACAATAATTATTAAATATCAGAAATCCTATGCTTAATAAATCTCAAAATCATTATTTTCAATTGCATTCATCATAACATCCTTCTGCATATTTTTTATCAGTTCAAGTTTTCTTTTATTAATAATAACATTTCTTATATTTTCTCTTTCAAAACTCAGTGGTGATACACTTTCTTTAATTTTAAAATCCTTAAACAAAACCATGTATATATATGGAGATTGTGTAATTTCAATATATCTGTGATTTTGCAGATAAACCTCCTCATTATATGTTTTAATAGGTATTTCCTTAAGCAGGTCATCAAACAAAAGCCATGATTCATCATCAAGGAAAAAATTTGAAGCATGTTCCCGGCAATAAGTCTCAAGCGTTTCTTTATCTTCTTCTTTATCAGAAATAAATAATCTTTTAATAATACGTCGATAAGAAGAATTTTGTTCAATTTTAACAAACTGTACTTTTACAATGTTATCCTTAAGCTCAAAGTTACTTTTGTACTGATTGTAATATGATTCTAAATTTTCTTCAGTAACTACAGTATCAAGCTTATGTTTTATAAGTTTGGTCTCGTACTTAAAAATTATAAGTGATCTTCTGTAATCCTCAAGTTGTTCATCAAAATTCATTTGTTCAGGAGACAAGTTGTTTTCGGCTTTTCTTAGTATGAGTTGTTGTTGTATCCAATTATCTACTACGTTTTTAACAATCTCAATACTATCTCTTACAGGGGTATCGGGGTGTATCAATCCCGACAGTTCAGATTCATATAAATATTCATCATATACTTTTGCCAAAACACGATCATCGGAATTTTTGATACCGGAAGAGCATGAAATAAGAAAAATAAGGATAAGGACAAAGTAAACTTTATTCAAACTTAAGATCATCATTTTATTGTTGAAAGGACATCTTCATATATTATAACTTTGTATTTCTTTTTAAGTGACTCTATCCATTGTTTTTCAAGAAAATTCTGGTAATCTGCAGTTATCAAGCCTCTTGCCTCATCCAGAGATTTTGGTCCTGGTGGTAGCAACTCATAAACAACAATGTAAGAATAAACACCATTTGTATCAACGACTATTTCTTTTATCCCTTTTTCCCAGGAAATATTATCAAACTTCTTGTTTTCACCTTTTACAAATTTCCCATTTTCAACTGATAATAATAAGGTGTCTTTATTAACAACATCTAAAATATCCATATCGGAATATCCTTTTTTATCTGCCTTAGAGGATAATTTTCTAGCCTGCTTAATTGTTTTTTCATCATTGGAAATAAATATTGAGGCATCTATCCTTTCCTCTTTCCATAAATAATTATTAGTATTTTTGTTGTAGAAATTCTCAAGTCCGCTTGTATCTTTCATTGCCATTGACCAAACCTTCTGATCAGTAAGTTCAAAAAGCAATATCCCATCCCTGTATTCGCCCATTAAAGCTTTAAATTCAGGGAACTCTTCTTCCAGGTGGCTATCTTTAAAATCAATACAACTCTCATCCACAAAACTATTATACATGCGATCGACATAAAGTTCAATATCGACTACAACTCTCCGTTTTTGTTTTTTGTTTATATATTTTGCAAAATCCTGTTGAGTATAAACCTTTTCGTCCAAAGTAAAGAGAGGTTCATTAAGATTTCTGGCATGCTTAACATCCCATCTTCCTTTAAATACGCTATCATTTACGACTGTATAAAAAGCTGTTTTTGCGTAAGGATATTCTATAAAATTATATTTCTTTTTTACCTGATTAATTGTGACCTCCCTGCCTTTATTCGATCTTAAGTCTTTATTTATTTTTTGTTTGAGATCACCTTTTACATCTTCGAAACTTCCAATTTCTTTTCTATCTATTAATTTGATAATATGCCATCCATAAGCTGTCAGGACAGGTTTAGAAATATCGCCAGTATCTTTCAGTGCAGAAATAGCTTCAATAAATTCAGGCACCATACGGTTAACTCCAAACCATGGTAATACTCCTCCCCTGATAGCTGAGCCCTTATCGTCAGAATTAGAGCTGACCAGTTCTTCATAATCTGTTCCATCCAATAATAGCTGAT
>JAIOTT010000107.1 GCA_021106655.1 Bacteroidales bacterium | reverse complement strand
TAATTATTTCAACCCGTCTTTTCAAAGAGAATTTCAGAAAGAGATAATTAATGTTATTGATTTAATTCATGGCAATGCCGTTATTAGTCATGAACCGGGAAAAGCAAGCGGTACCTATGTCAGTAACATCTCACAATATGTGATTGGAATTATTTTAGGACGTGAGTGGGAACCTAAGGCTGTTACATTAACAAACCAAAGCAATAAAATTATAAATTATACCGGACATTTCATCTCAGTTTCAAGTGCTAATGCTATGGAATACTGGCTGGCAACAATGATGGATTTTACTGTGCAATATGAAACACAGACATACAAAACTCAACGTCCGGTTTCCTTTGTGAACTGGCTACCGCTTGATCCCATGTATCATTCAAGCGAGTTTATCGAAAATGAAAAAATTCAGGAATATGACAATGACCTGGAAAGTGTCGATCTAAGAAAATTCAACACAAGTAATTTGTTTGAACCGGGGATCTTTGCTGCCTACCATGCTTATCCTTATTATCCTGATTATATCTATAATGATTTTCTTTATGCAAAAGGAGATCAGGATAATTACTTCCGATATCTTAAAAATCTAAAAGAATATCATCCCGGGATTCCCCTTGTAATAGCTGAATATGGCTTACCTTCGAGCAGAGGAAATAGTCATTATACTCCCTGTGGACTTAATCAGGGTGGACATAGTGAAAAACAACAAGCTGAATTATCTGTTATTCTTACTGATGACATTCATCAGTCACACTGTGCCGGAGCAGTATATTTTGAATGGATAGATGAATGGTTTAAACATAACTGGCTGGTAATGGATTTTGAACAGCCTCAGGAGAGAAGGAAATATTGGCATAATATGGAGAATCCCGAACAAAACTTCGGCATATTGGCTGTGGAAAGCAGATCGAAAGTGCTGGATGGTATTATAAACGACTGGGATATAAAATCTAATGGTAATAACACATTTGTTAAATCAGAGGCTGATCCTGGCTATTTCTATCTGGCTTTGCAACTTGATGATTTCAATTTTGATAAACATCGCTTGCATATAGCTATCGACACTTACGATGATAAAAAAGGAGAACATAAGCTACCATTTCTGAAAGAAAATTTTGATCCGGGTATTGAGTTTCTTCTTGAATTTGATTCACCTGAAAATGCCCATATTCTTGTTGATGATGCATATTCGGTATATACAGATATTTATAATGACAACATTCCTGTATATTCATCAAAAAATAATCAAAACTCTAAATTTGTAGAGCAATTACTTCTATCAAACAGATCTAGACTTACATTATCCGGCGATACCATACAGAGAAGGATACATAACAGAAGTAAGCTGGTACACGGGAACAGTGATGTGCCAGAATTCTCTAATTCTGACTGGTATTGGAATTCTGAAAAAAATATTATTGAGATAAGATTAACATGGAATCTTTTAAATGTTTGCGATCCTTCATCAAATATGGTACTGGATGATCTTCCAAAAACAGGTATAATTGAATTCTCCCGCACTTCAGGATTTAATATTTTTTGTTTTGTTACAGATAAAAACAACAAATTATCCAATGATGTATTCGAGATAGCCCCTTACTTTTTTAGCTGGGAAGGCTGGGAAGAGCCTGAATATAAAATCCGGAAAAAACCTTTATACGATGAGTTGCAAAAATCTTTTTCTCAACTTCTTCCTATCGAAAATACTGTTTTTGATGAGGATTTAAATACTGAAGAGGATTTTCAGATATGTGAATTCTTTGAAAATAAGAAAGCTGCAGTTTCATTAGCTTTTAATGACCTTTCATATTCACAATATGAATATGCAGTACCTTTTCTTAAGAAATATAAAATTAAAGCAAGCTTTGGAGTAATTAATGACTGGCTCTCTGACCAACCCGGACAAATAGTAAAAGAAGATGAATTTATTATTAAAAGAATGGGTGGTGAACAATTAAAAGAATTAATTGAAAGTGGCCATTCAGTTGCTATACAAGCTTATGGAAGTATTGTTAGAAACTTATCCGGAAATCAATTAATAAATGAATTGAAAAGTGAGAAGCGACAAATTGAAGAAAAAACCGGCAGTGATATAATTAGCGTGTTTTACCCAAATACATTAAAAATCCCTGCACGTAATTTTAATAACAATTCAGGATTTATTTTAGGATTACAAAATAATAATAAGATAAACAACATCAACAACATTGAGTTAAATAATCTTAACGGCATTATTATTAAAAATTCCACAAAGCCCGGATTTAAGAAAATTGAAAAGCTTTTGGATAATAATAAAGGAAACTGGTTGATTTTCCAATATTGTCATATTTTTCCCAGAGATTCAAAAGAATTTAAACTTAGTCAGGAAAAAAGCAAAACGATTTTTGCAATAAGTCCGGATATTTTTGAACGACAATGCAGGATAATAAGAAATTCTGATTTCTGGATTGCACCGGTATCAGCAGTTGGAAAATATTTCAAAGAAAAACAATGCTCGAAAATAAAATTCAATAAATATAAAAACCTGATATTCTTAACTATTGTTAATGATCTTGATAATAAAATTTTCAATCAGCCATTGACAATTGAATATACAATACAAAATAAAAAGATAAGGGTAACAAATAGCGCTGCTGATGGTATTTACAACTCCAGAAGCGGAAAGATCTATTTGAATATTTACCCAAACCAGGAGGTGATAATTGAGATTTTAGACTAAGAGTCTACTCCGAAAAATCAAAAAATAAAAAATGCCACAAAAACACCAAGT
>JAIOTT010000187.1 GCA_021106655.1 Bacteroidales bacterium | reverse complement strand
TAAGGGCTCGCTATGGGTCTTGAGATAGAACACTCTCCATTTATATCAAATTATTACGGTTTCTCAAAATACAATAATTTAATTTTCTTCTTTTGGGGTTTGTACTCCAGGATAATTTCACCCCGTTCATCGAAGCGTCCTCGCTTCGATGCCTGGTTTGTAATCATTCTACTAAGGCGAAGCGTTCACTCAATCAAAACAATTATATATTCATTTATATTGACCTTCTGCTCATTCTAACTTTCAAATCAGGAAAGGCTATTATAGCTTTGTGTTTTGATAGTGATTGAAAAAGATTAAATATATTTTGCATAATTGTAACTTTTAAGTTACCTTTGTAACGAATTGTAAATGTGGGAAAATTCAGAACAGTCGTTGCGTACAAAAATCATTTTGAAGATTTTCTAAGTACTCAACCAATAAAAGTTCAAAACAAGATCTATAAGATTATAGAGCTGATTGAGACTCTTGGGATCGTTCCATCAAGATACATAAAAAAAATTGAAGGAACTGACAAGCTTTATGAAACAAGATTCTCGCTTGGAAGAGGTATATGGAGAGTGTTTTGTTTTTTTGATGAAGGGTGTCTGGTAATCCTTCTTAATGGATTTCAAAAGAAATCTCAGAAAACCCCGAAAAGGGAAATTGAAAAAGCTAAAAGGCTTATGAATGAATATTTCCAGGAAAAACATAAAATATGAAAAAGAGTGAATCAAATATTAAAACATGGTCGCAGATCAAAGACAAACAATTTGGCACAAAAGGAACTGCAAGAAGAGATCAATTAGATAGAGAGTTTGAAAGTTTCAAGATTGGATATCTTTTAAGATCTGCCCGTGAGCATAAAAAGCTTACTCAGGAAGAGCTTGGCAATATAATTAACAAGAAAAGAAGCTATATCTCAAGAGTGGAAAATGACGGAAGCAACCTCACTTTGCGAACTCTTTTTGAGATTGTCGAAAAAGGGCTTGGTGGGAAGATTAACATTTCCATTGACATATAAGATACTATAAAAAAAATCATGATCAACTAATTCCGGGAGTCTGTATTATCACGCTCCGCAAGAACTTCTCCCTCCACATATTCAATCTCCTTTACAATAGATCCATTTTCGTCCCAGTGAGTTTCCTTGCCATGCTTTAGATTATTCAAATAGTTGATTTCTCGCTGCATCTTACCGTTTACATAATATCCTAATCGTTTTCCACTACCATTATCGAAATCTGCTTCACCAACTTTGATCCCGGATTCGTTCCAAAATATCCATTTCCCATCCAGTAAACTCATTACATAACTTCCTTCAATCTTAATCTGGCCATTGAAATGCCATTCACGGTAAGAGTCATTTAATGTATCCATCACATAATTACTTTCAATAATCTTAACTCCTTCATCATTCCACTCGATGGATGCGCCGTTAACAAGATTATCAGAATAGTTTTTCTCTGATTTTATATATCCGTTAAAATACCAGGTCTGCGATTTTCCTTGAAGTAAATTATTATCATAGGTGCACTCAAGTTGTTTGTTCCCGTTTACATGATACCATGTGGCTTTTCCGTGCATCACATCTCCTTTATATGTGAGCTCTGATTTCTTTTGGCCATTTTCATGGTACGATGTTTTTTTTCTCGTACAGCCCAAAAAAACCAAAAATCCCATCAAGAGAAAAATAACTGATATCCTATAATTTTGCATCTTTTAATATCTTTTGTGCCCCGATAATTATCGGGATTTGCCTTTGTGTTTTAGTGGTATTTCTTTTTTTTGCCACGAAGGCACTAAGACTCTAAGATTCACTAAAACTACAAAACTGGATTTTATCCTTTGTGTATCTTGGTGCCTTGGAGACTTAGTGGCATATTCTTATTCTGTATTTTCAATTTTCACCTCAAAGTTATCTATATAAAAATCATTTTTACCATTATTCCAAACATATATTTTAATAACATCAGAAGGTATCAGATCATGCGGAAGATTTTTATCAATCCCGATCTTATTCCACACATTTGGGGTCGATATTTCCTGCAGGTTCACGGCATTCCAGTATTTTATATTACTTCCGTTTTCCACCGTAATAACAATATTTCCTTCTGCACCTTTTGTTAAATATGCAAAAACACTTGCTTTAATATTTATCGTTGAACTGGGAGGAAAGGATAAGTCGCCTATAGAAATTGAAAATGAAGGTGAAAAGCTGTTTGCAGTATCAAGCTTAATTGAATAATCACCTGAATACGAAAGCACCTTGGATAATTTATCCTTATTTCCACTCCATCCCTCATAAATATCTTCAAAATCATTAAAACCAATAATAAGATTCTCAGAAACAGAATTTTTACCAAATATTGAAAAAGCTGATAAATACTTTTCATTGATTAGGTTACTATCTGCCAAAATAATATCTGATGATCTATCCGGATCAATTTTTATCAATTCCCAATCAATATGAATATCATCCTTCATAAGAGAGTTGACTGAATTTGAAAAGCGGATTGCGGTAACTAATGGTTCAATATATTCATCTGAAACTTTTATAAGTAAAGGATTGATCCATATACCATCTTTTGCATTCTCAGGGACAATTCGGTATTTATAAATCTTCTCATTCTCAAGCTTATATTCAATAAAAAAAGCGGCATCTTTATATATCAGGTTTCTAAAGATCCTGAGAAGATTACCTTTACAATAAAACTTCGCTCTTAATATTCCATCATTAACATCAGGAACTTTAATCCATTCATTCCACACAGATTCTTCAGAGCTTATTATCACTGGTTCACTTAAATTATTTTTCTCAGCCCTTTCGAGCAGTAGCAGTTGCCTCTCTTTTCTAATAATTTTATATTTATTCAGCAGTTGGTAAATTGTGTTTGGTTCATCATTGAGTAAATATCTTTCATCAATATCACCGAATTCATCACCAACATTTTTCTTTCTTAGTTCCCAAAGCATAAAATCAGGTGCTTTGTCTGATGCAAAATGATCTGCATTCAGCCTATCCAACCATGAAGTGTAGGCAGCATAACTTTGAATAAGCGGTCTGGGTGTCCAGTTCAGGTCATTAGCAGCAATATAACTGTAGTCCCAGGGATAAATATCAATGGTTTTGTTGTCAATATATGTTAATATGTCATTTTCAAGTTTTTTTGGCAATAAATTTCTTTCCGTCTGATTGTTACATGATTCTATCCATTCATCATATCCTGCTGTAGCTGAGATAAAGTTGTTAATACCAATAAAATTCACCCTGTCATCAATTTTATATTTTTTAGTAAAATCCATATTCATG
>JAIOTT010000336.1 GCA_021106655.1 Bacteroidales bacterium | reverse complement strand
GTGTTCCACTACGATTAACGTACGCTGCCACAATTAACAGGGATGATATTTCCGACAGAATGGGGCCTAATAAAATTGCAATGTGCTCGAAAGATAATAATTCTATTGCGTTTCGCACCAGAAAGCAAACATTTAAATCATTCAAAGGTCAATTGTTTCTTGCAGATATAAAAGGAGGATTATCTAAGGAATTACCTTTACCATGTGGAGGGTTTTGCAGCTATTCACCGGATAAAAAGAAACTTGCTTACAATCAGGTATTCCGTGAATTCAGAACATGGAAATACTATCGTGGAGGAATGGCTGACGACATCTGGATCTATGATTTTGAAACAAAGCAGGTAAAAAACATTAGTAACAATCCCGCACAGGATATTATACCCATGTGGAAAGATGATATTATTTACTTTATTTCCGACCGTGACCGCATTATGAACCTGTTCTCTTATAATACAACTACAGAGGAAACAAGAAAACTTACCAACTTTGACACATATGATGTAAAATTCCCTTCACTGGGGAATAATGCAATTGTTTTTGAAAACGGAGGATATATTTACTATTTCGATCTGAGTACTCAAACAGCAGAAAAGATCTCTGTTACTATAGCAAATGACTTCACTTCAGCCAGAAATGAAACAAAGGATGCAAGTAAGTACATTAATTCCATGGCAATCTCTCCTCATGGCAAAAGAGTTGTTTTCGGAGCAAGAGGAGATATTTTCACTGTTCCTGTCAAATCAGGTATCACAAAAAACCTCACAAATTCGTCTGGTGTTCATGACAGAAATGTTGAATGGTCGCCTGATGGAAAATACATATCTTATATTTCCGACAAGAGTGGTGAAGATGAGATTTATATCGTTACGCAGGATGGCAGTGAAGCGGCTGTACAATTAACTGAAAATAGTGATACATATAAGTATAATCCAATCTGGTCGCCTGATAGCAAAAAGCTTCTCTGGGGCGACAAAAAACTTCGTCTTCAATATTTGGACATTGAGTCAAAGAAAATTACTATCGTTAATCAATCAACAGTATGGGAATATCGTGATTATTCCTGGTCGCCGGACAGTAAATGGATAACTTTTACCAATGTTAGAACAGGTGCTACTGATCAGATATACTTATATGAACTCGCAAGTAAAACAAATACCCCGGTCACTGACGATTGGTATGATGCTAGTAGTCCTGTTTTCAGCACTGATGGCAAGTATTTGTTTTTTGATTCTTCAAGGGATTATAACCCAATTTATAGTTGGACTGAATGGAACCATGCTTATGTTGACATGAATAACATTTATTTCATAACTCTTGAGAAAAGCACTCCTTCCCCCTTTGAACCGGAAAACGACTTAGTTAAACCTGACATTGATGAGGCAAATGCTAAGAAAGAGGACAAAGAGCCAAAGGATGAAAAGGCTGAGAAAAGCAAGGACATAAAAATTGACCTGGATGGAATCACTGGAAGGATAATCGGGTTACCTATAAAACCAGCCCGATACTGGAATATTAATGTAGTTGGTAATAGTGTTTATTACATAAGATTTAAATCCTCTGACAAAAAGCCAGGCTTTATGCTATACAACCTTAAAGACAAAAAAGAAACCCGGCTTGGTGATTTTCGTAATTACATCCTCTCTGCAGATAATAAGAAGATGTTAATGATATCAAGTGGCAAATATGCTGTTATTGATCTCCCAAAATCAAAAGTGCAGCTTAAAGATTTTGTTAGCCTTTCCAATATGAAAGTATGGGTAAACCTACATGAGGAGTGGAAACAGATATATGATGAATCGTGGAGACAAATGCGTGATTTCTTTTATGATCCTAATATGCATGGAGTAGACTGGAAAAAAATTCACGACAAATATTCACCACTCCTGCCTTATGTCAATAACAGAAATGATTTGAATTACATTATTGGTGAAATGATAGGCGAACTCAACGTTGGCCATGCATATGTTAGCGGCGGAGACAAGCCAAAGCCAAAAAGAATTAAGACAGGCTTGTTGGGAGCAAAATTAAGTAAGGAGGAGTCAGGATATTATAAGATCAATACAATTCTGAAAGGAGAAAACTGGACAAAAAACAAGCGTTCTCCATTTACAGAAATTGGTGTTGACGTTAGTGAGGGTGATTATATTATTGCTGTAAACGGTAAGTCCACTACAGGAATGACGAATATTTACGAGTCATTGGTGAACACAGCAGGAAAGCAGGTCGAGCTTACCATTAACAGCTCCCCCACTGAATCAGGTAGCAGAAAAATAATTGTCGTACCGATTGATGACGAGTCACATCTATACTATTACAACTGGGTACAAAATAACATTAAAAAAGTTAGCGAAGCTACTGACGGTAAAGTTGGGTATATTCACATTCCAGACATGAGTGCGCAAGGATTAAATGAGTTTGTTAAATATTTTTACCCTCAGTTACGAAAAATGCAATTATTATTGATGACCGAGGTAATGGAGGTGGCAACGTATCTGCCATGATCATAGAAAGGCTAAACAGAGAAATAGCTTTGATGAGGGTAAGCAGAAATACGGAACAATCACCGGGAAGACTTGCAATGCTCCTGGGGCCGAAAGTAGTTCTTATTGACAAGTACTCCGCTTCGGATGGTGATCTTTTCCCTTATCAGTTTAAAAAATTAAAAATGGGAAAACTTATCGGGGAACGTACCTGGGGTGGTGTTGTTGGAATAAGAGGGTCTTTACCTTTTATTGATGGAGGTTCATTACACAAACCTGAATTTGCTCATTACGATACAGATGGCAAAAAGTTTATCATAGAAGGCCATGGCGTTGAACCGGACATTGAAGTAATTAACGATCCGGCTAAAGAATACTCAGGTGAGGACCAGCAACTTAATAAAGCAATTGAGGTAATACTGGAAGAGATGAAAAACTATCCACAGGAACTGCCACCAATTCCTGAATATCCGGATAAGTCAAAAACACCGGAAGATAAGTAATTAGATAGTTATTAAGTTGTAATTAAGTAGTAATTCGATAGTAATTAATTGTAATTTAGTTACTGAATTACACGAAGTGAATTACACCCGGAGGGTAAATTACGCGGAGCAAATTACTATGAATTACACAAAGTAAATTACAGCAAAGCGAATAACGTCCGAAGGACACTTACGCTTGAGCTGTTGGACCACCTAAATTAAATGGCATAGGATCCATCCCTTCAGGCTCTTTAATACTTCCATGCATAGACTCAAACTTAGAGATATTATCCTGAAGAGCTCTAAGCAATCTTTTTGCATGCTGAGGGGTTAGAATGATTCTTGATTTTACTTTAGCCTTAGGAATTCCGGGAAGCATCTTAATGAAATCTACAATAAATTCAGCGTGGGAATGAGTTATTACAGCAAGGTTTGAATAAGTACCTTCAGCCATTTCTTCGCTCAACTCAATGTTAATTTGATTTTGTGGTTTTTGATCAGCCATAATATTTCTTTTAAGTAAAAAAAGGCAAGTCTCCGGTTTTTCAAAACATCCAGGCTTGCCTTATAGAAGTTTTTATTTTATTATTATTCTTTAACTAATTCCTCGTCCTCTTCTTTTTTTGAAGCCATTAATGTATCGTATTCCTCTTTCGAGCCAACGATCATATTATAATAATCTCTCAAACCGGTACCAGCAGGGATAAGATGTCCGACAATCACATTCTCTTTTAATCCAAGCAGATCATCTGATTTTGCTGCCACAGAGGCTAAAGTAAGAACTTTTGTTGTTTCCTGGAAAGAGGCTGCTGAAATAAAACTTTTGGTTTGCAGAGAGGCTTTCGTTATTCCCTGTAATATCTGCCTTGCAGTTGCAGGTTGAGCTTCTCTGGCATCAATTAATTTCTTATCTTTTCTTTTAAGTAAAGAATTTTCATCTCTTAGCTTTCTTGCGCTTACAATTTGTCCTGATTTAAACACTACAGAATCTCCTCCTTCAATTATCACTTTCTTCCCAAAGATCCAATCGTTTTCACTCTGGAAATCTATTTTATTTACCAGCTCGCCTTCAAGGAATTTTGTATCACCCGGATCAGCAACTTCAACCTTACGCATCATCTGGCGCACAATGACTTCAAAATGTTTATCATTTATTTTTACACCTTGTAAACGATATACTTCCTGAATTTCATTCACAATATATTCCTGGACTTTCATAGGCCCTTTAATAGCAAGTATATCAGCTGGAGTCATAGCTCCTTCAGAGAGTGGTGTTCCGGCTCTGACATAATCATTTTCCTGAGCAAGGATTTGCTTTGAGGTGGAAATAAGATAATGCTTTTCTTCACCTGTTTTAGAAGTAATAATTACCTCACGGTTTCCTCTCTTCAATTTCTTACCAAACGACACAACGCCATCAATTTCAGAAACAGTAGCAGGATCAGAAGGATTTCTTGCCTCAAACAACTCTGTAACACGAGGTAGTCCTCCGGTAATGTCACCTGACTTACCAATTGCTCTTGGAATTTTCACCAGGATATCTCCGGCTTTGATCTTAGATCCTTCATCTTTTACAATGTGAGCACCAACAGGAATATCGTAACTCTTAATAATTTCTTTGTCAAGAGACAAAATCTTTATTGAAGGGTTTTTAGCTTTTTGACGGGTTTCAACAATGACTTTATCCTGATATCCTGTTTGATCATCAGATTCAATTCTATATGTCACACCTTCAATAATATTTTCATAGGAAATCTTCCCTGATACTTCAGATAAAATAACGGCATTATATGGATCCCAATCACTAATCAAATCACCTTTCGAAACCTCAGCACCATGATTAATATATAGCTTTGCCCCGTATGGAATATTTCCTGAGGTCAGTATAATATTCGTTTTTTTATCAATAATTCTCATTTCAGCGGAGCGGCCAATAACAATATTATATTTTTTGGAATTTTCATCCTGATATTTAACGAATCTTAATTCATCAATTTCAAGAACACCGTCAAACTTGGCTTCTATACGATTTGCAATTGCAATACTTGAAGCAGTACCACCAACGTGAAATGTTCTAAGTGTAAGCTGTGTACCAGGTTCTCCGATAGACTGGGCACCCATGACACCAACTGCTTCTCCCTTTTGTACCATTCTACCGGAAGCCAGATTTCGACCATAACATTTTGAACATACCCCTGTTTTAGCCTCACAGGTTAAGACCGAACGAATTTCAACAGATTCAATGGGGGATTCTTCAATGATCTGAGAAATTTCTTCAGTGAGCTCATTACCTTCTTCTATTATCAAATCACCTGTTAATGGGTGATAGATATTATGTAAAGTTGTTCTGCCAAGGATTCTATCGTATAGGGTTTCTACAATCTCTTCAGCTTTTTTTAGAGCTGTGATTGTAAGTCCTCTCAGTGTACCACAATCCTTATGAGAGATGATAACATCTTGGGCAACATCAACAAGACGACGTGTCAGATACCCTGCATCAGCAGTTTTAAGAGCAGTATCAGCAAGTCCCTTACGAGCGCCGTGAGTAGAAATAAAGTACTCAAGAACAGATAGTCCCTCTTTAAAATTTGATAAGATAGGATTTTCAATAATCTCACCTCCTGTTGCTCCGGATTTTTGTGGTTTTGCCATTAAACCTCTCATTCCTGACAACTGACGAATCTGCTCTTTTGACCCTCTGGCACCGGAGTCCAACATCATAAAAACAGCATTAAATCCTTGTTTATCCTTTGAAATCTGATTCATCAGATGCTGTGTCAACTTGGAATTTGTATGAGTCCAGATGTCAATGATCTGATTATACCTCTCATTGTTGGTAATAAATCCCATATTATAATTATTGACCACTTCATCAACTTCAGCATTGGCATCCTTAATCAATCCTTCTTTGATCTCAGGAATAAGTATATCGCCAAGGTTAAATGAAAGACCTCCCTTAAAGGCCATATTAAACCCAAGGCTTTTAATGTCATCCAGGAACTGAGCAGTTTTAGATGTCCCGGTATTTCTCAGAACATCACCAATTATATCTCTCAGAGCCTTTTTAGTAAGGAGTTGGTTGATATATCCATATTCTTCAGGAACTACCTTATTGAATAGGATTCTTCCAACAGTTGTTTCTATTAACTTTAAAACCTTAGTTCCGTTTTCTTCGATAGGTATTCTTACATTAATATATGCATGCAGGTCAACTTTTCCTTCATTATAAGCAATATTTACCTCATCAGCTGAATAGAAATAAAATCCCTCACCTTTAACCTTTTCATCTTTTTCGCTTTTTTTGCCTTTTGTCATGTAATACAGGCCTAATACCATATCCTGTGAAGGTACTGTAATTGGTGCACCATTGGCAGGATTTAAAATATTATGTGAGGCAAGCATAAGAAGCTGTGTTTCAATAACTGCAGCATTACCCAGGGGAACATGCACAGCCATCTGGTCACCATCAAAGTCGGCATTAAAAGCAGTACAAACCAGAGGGTGTAATTGTATGGCCTTACCTTCAACCAGTTTTGGCTGAAAGGCTTGTATACCAAGCCGGTGAAGTGTAGGAGCACGATTAAGCATTATTGGATGTCCCTTAAGAATATTCTCAAGAATATCCCATACAACAGGGTCTTTCCTGTCAACGATCTTTTTTGCTGATTTCACTGTTTTAACAATTCCTCTTTCAAGCATCTTACGAAT
>JAIOTT010000482.1 GCA_021106655.1 Bacteroidales bacterium | reverse complement strand
TCAGCAGCAAGTTTTAATGAATCTTCTTTAAGGAACTCAAGCAGTTCAATTCCTTTCTCCAGCATATGTTTTGAAGTCCGGAAGTGATTACCAACTCCTCCTGCATATTCTTCCATGATCTTTTGAAGCCTGAACATGAACATTTTTGGTTTTATGAAGTTAGGGTTTATATCAGGATCGTTGGCATAGTTTTTATGCTCTTCATATAGTTTCAGTGGATTAAGAACTTCATTTTTTAACTTCTGAATTTTCTCCTCACTTATAGAGGCTAATTCGGGGTTATCAACACAGAAACTTATTGCTCCTTTCGCAGCTATCCTCCCTTCAGTAAAGGAGCCTGATGAGAACTTATGACTGGATGCACCTGAAGCATCGCCTGCCGCAAACAATCCTCTTACAGTTGTCATACGAGGATATCCCCAGCAGTATTCAGAAGGAGCAATATCTTCGGATCCGCTAACCCAGGCACCTGAGCCACCCGAGTGTGAGCTTATAAAATATGGTTCAGTAGCATGGATTTCTGATGGTTTTTCCTCGGGCATAAGGTTTGTAGCTGCCCAAAGGTGTGCCTGGCTGATGGTCATATCAAGAAAATCTTCCCAGGCTTCAGCTTCCAGGTGTTTGAGTTTTTTTCTGGCAAGCTTTTCATCTCCTGCCTCACTGACTATTCTTTTAATTGCCTCATCAGTTTTCATATAGATCGGACCTTTACCATCCATGATATCAAGTAGCATCAGATAGTTTCTCAGATTTGTTGGTGTTGGCTTTGCTGCACCATAAGGTAACCAGTTTTCTAACTCTGCAGCTCTTGTTTTCATATAATCTTCTCCAAGAGCGTTTTCAGCAATTGCTTTAAAGAGAAGGAACCATGCTCCAACAGGGCCATAAGCATCTTTAAATCTTACCGGAACAAAGCGAATTTCCTGACATGTCATTTCAGCTCCGGCTTTCATAGTAAAATATGCACTCGCACCGGAATTAAATGGCGGATACCATGAACGCCCTAACCCCTCTCCTACTGAATTAGGCTTGAAAACATGAACAGCTCCTCCCATCGCAGTTATTACGGATTTTGCCTTAAAAATGTAAATAGTATTTTCGCGGACAGAAAAACCAAGTGCTCCTATACATCTGTCATTATCCATTATTGGATTTGTTATAAAAACCCTTTCATAGTAAGATCCGTTCTCTCCAAGTTCATTTAATGCATTTTTTGCAGCTTCTGATACAATAGGCTTATAGGACTCACCATTGATCATTATCTGCCATTTTCCCTCATGAACATATTTTCCATCTTCATCTTTCCATATCGGTAATCCCCATTTTTCAAACAAGTGAACCGTTGAGTCAACATGTCTGGCAATATCAGCAACAAGATCATCCCTGATTATTCCCATCAGGTCGTTTTTAACATATTTGACGTAATCACTTATTGTATTATTACCCTCTTTTAACCCAACATACATGTTTATTGCTGATAATCCCATAGCTACTGCTCCGCTTCTGTCCATTGCCGCCTTATCAACAAGCGTAACCTTAAGATTGTGTTTTTTTGCCCAGTGAGCTGCTTCAAAAGCAGCGCCGCATGCCGCCATGCCTCCGCCCAGAATCAATAAATCAGTTGTAACTTCTTCTATCTTAAAATCTTCCATAAATACTTTTTAAAAAAAATTAATTTGAATTAGAAAGCCACCGTTATTCAGATATACAGATATTCAGATATACAGAAATTTATTATCATATTAACAAATTACCACATTATCTCATATCTTTAATCCAGGCAATTCTGGTAAGCCTGAAGAGTCTGGTTCAGTTCTTAGTATGGGGCTTTTTAAATCTTCTGTTGATGTCTCAAAACCACCATCAGGTATTGAAGTCCCTTCAGGAATCGTTCGTGTTGGAAACTTAAATCGTTTCACTTTTCCATTTCTGAACCTGATCGACCACATTATAGTGTCGGTACTTTTTAACGGTTGAACAATTGCACCTAAAGGCATAAAGTCAGCATAACCTCTGACTTCAATGGCCTGTGTCGGACAGATTTTAACACAGTTATAACATTCCCAGCACATTTCCGGAGCCCTGTTATATGCAATATTGTCTTTCAATAGCATCAGGTCGTTTGGGCAAATATACTGACAGGCAGTTTTGTCCAACGCTTTACATCCATCGCATTTTTCTGTAATTACAAAACTTGGCATATGTTAGTGGTTAGTAGTTAGTGATTTTATACTAAACTTACAAATATAGCCCGATTTGTGGAAAATAAAATAGCTAAATGAAAATTTATTACATATATTTAATAATTTTACCAATAAATTTTGTTTATGAATCCTTTATATCTTCTTATACCATTTGTTGTTGGAGGTGGAGTGTTTTACTTCATTTCCAGATATTTATCCCAAAAAAATATAAGTGAACTTAAAGAAAAGCAGTCTAAACTTGAAAATGAAAATATTATAAAGCTCAGTGAGGCTGATAAAGAAAAAAGCCTGTTCCAGGAAAGATTGAGTGCGTTGCAGCAAGAAAACAATTCACTTGAAGATAAGCTTAAAACTCAGATAAGTAAATCTGAAGATCTGGCAACTGGACTTGCAGTTGCGGAAACAGATAAAAAATATTTAAAAGAGAAGCTCGAAACACAAGTTAAAGAACTCGAAGATATGCAGAAGAAGCTTACAATGGAGTTCGAGAATATTGCCAACAAGATTTTAAAAAGCAATACAATGGAATTTACCCGACTGAGCCAAAAGAATGTTGGAGATATACTAAATCCACTGAAAGAAAAAATCAAGTCTTTTGAAGATACTGTTAGAGAAACATCTATTCAGGAAGCCAAGGATAACACAAGTTTAATGAATGAACTTAAAAGCTTGAGAGAACTTAACGCACAGATCAGTGAAGATGCAAGCAATCTGACTAATGCCTTAAAATCAGATAGCAAGAAACAGGGAAACTGGGGTGAGATAATACTTGAAAGAGTTCTTGAGCGCTCAGGATTAAACAAAGGAGAAGAGTACGATATACAGGAATCCTTACGATCTGAAGCCGGTGAGCTTCTCAGGCCTGATGTAATAATTAAACTTCCTGATAATAAACATATTATTGTCGATTCAAAAGTATCGCTTACTGCTTATGAAGCTTTTGTGAATTCTGAACTCCCTGAAGATAAAGAGAAATTCCTGAAGCAACATATCGAATCTGTCAAAAACCATGTGAAAGGATTAGGCGATAAGAATTACCAGAATAGTCCTAATATTGATTCCCCCGATTTTGTATTATTGTTTATTCCAATAGAGAGTTCATTTAGTGTGGTAGTAAAAGCTGATATTGAGTTGTTTAATTATGCCTGGAGTAAGAATATTGTAATTGTCAGCCCTACAACTATGCTGGCTACATTGCGTACAATTGCTTCGCTTTGGAAGCAGGAGAAACAAACCCGGAATGCATTGGAGATAGCAGATCAGAGCGGAAAGCTTTATGATAAGTTTGTGTCATTCCTGGTAGATCTTGAAAAGATGGGTAATCAAATGAACACTTTAAAGAATACTTATGATGATGCCCATAATAAATTGAAAAGCGGTAAGGGAAATATCATTGGAAAAGTTAAGCAATTAAAGAAAATGGGAGCAAAAGCCTCTAAAGAAATACCAGCGAAATATATTATTGAAGATAATTTATTAAATGATATTGAAGAATGAGGAAGTATTTCTTAATACTGTTAACTGCTTCAACGCTTTTATTTGGATGTTATACAGCCAGTAATTTGAATATACAAAATCTTTCATTTTTATATAATAAACAGATGGGTTTTTCAAATACAGAAAGTCTTGTCTGGCATAAAGATGCAAATTTTTCTGTTGTTTACTATACTCTTGACCTTCATGATTTTCTTTATGAACGTCCTACTCCTTTTGAAAGCCCAACTGCAGAATTTTCTGTTAGCTATGAACTATATCATTCATATGAATCAGATATAATAATTGATAGTCTGACTCTGTTTTTTTCCGATTCGCTTTATTTTCATAAGAAGAAGAGAATCATGGAAAGCTTTACAATTCCGGTAAAATACCCTGAAAATTACCTGCTAAAACTGATAATTACTGATTTGAACAAAAAGGAAAGTACAAATGTATTTGTAAATATTTATAAGAATAATAAATATTCATCGCAGAATTTTCTTCTTCAGAAAAGCGATGATCTCCCTTTGTTTAAAAAGTATTTTACAGAAAATCAATCAATCAGTATTAAGTTAAATGATGCCTCCGTTTCGTCTTTATTTGTAAGATATTATCAGAGGGATTTCCCTATTGCTAGTCCTCCTTTTGTTATGGATTATGATGATCCGTTCAATTATTTTGCTGATTCTGTATTTACGATTGATATAACAGCAGGCGAAACCGGAGAATTAAAGTTTGATAAACAAGGATTTTATCATATTCAAATTGACACCAATAGAAGAGCTGGCCTGACACTGTATCATTTTTATGATGATTTCCCAAACCTCACTTCATCCTTACAAATACTTAATCCAATACGTTATCTCACAACAAAAAAAGAATTTAACAAACTATCGTCAGTAGAGAATATAAAAATTGCGGTTGATAGTTTCTGGATTGAAAACTCCGGAAATCCTGAACGCGCAAGAGCTCAGATTAGCAGGTATTACAACAGGGTCAGGGATGCTAATGTGTATTTTACCTCCTATCTTGAAGGGTGGAAAAGCGACAGGGGGATTGTTTATATTATTTACGGTCCTCCGAATATTGTGTATAGAAGTTCAGATATTGAGACATGGATCTATGGGGAAGAAGGAAATTTTTTATCAATAAAATTTAACTTTGCTAAAGTGATAAACCCCTTTACTGATAATGACTATCTTCTGACTAAATCGCCGACCTATAAAGAGGGATGGTATAATGCTGTGGCTAACTGGAGAAGATAGTTGCAGTGGCAGTAGCAGTGGCAGTTAGAATTAACAATTTATTAATAAGACAACAATTTGAAAAACGAAACTATCATATATGGCCTTTGGCCTGCAATAGAAGCAATTAAATCTGGTAAGGAAATTGAAAAGATCCTGATTCAAAAGGGTCTGAAAAATGAACGTTTTCATGAATTACGTGAGTTGATCAATACTCATTCAATTCCTTATCAATATGTCCCTGTTGAAAAATTACAACGAATAAGGAATCAAAACCATCAGGGCATTATTTGTTATATATCGCCAATAGATTACCAGCCTATTGATAATATTATTCAGGGGATTTTCGAATCCGGTGAAATTCCACTGATACTGATCCTGGATAAGATAACTGATGTTAGAAATATTGGAGCAATTTGCCGTACTGCTGAGTGTGCGGGAGTACATGTTATAATTCTTCCCAACAGAGGATCTGCTTTAATGAGTGCTGATGCTGTCAAAGCTTCTGCCGGTGCATTACTAAAAATCCCTTTTCACAGGAGTAAAAACTTAAAGACAACTATTGAATATCTGAAAAACAGCGGACTTAAGATTGTAGCAGCAACAGAAAAAGCACAAACATATCACTACGAAACTGATATGAATGGACCTTTGGCAATAATTATGGGATCTGAAGAAAAAGGGATTTCTCCGGAATATCTAAAAATGGTTGATCTTAATGTAAAAATACCTCTTTATGGTGAAATTGAATCTCTTAACGT
>JAIOTT010000077.1 GCA_021106655.1 Bacteroidales bacterium | reverse complement strand
GCCCTTAAACTCACCCTATTCTATTTTACTCATTGAGAAAGCCCGATTACTCAATTATATATCATAAATACTAAATCCACTTTTATTATACTTGATCTGTACCGTACATTTGTAATGGATAATAATGTTTCGGATGTTTTTTTATCCTAATGCTTGTTCCCTAATTAAGAAACATTTATCTTTGTAATGATAAATTCTAATGAAAGAAAAGATCAAAGTTGAATTTCTCCAGGGGGCTCTTGATTTTCTTGATAAGCTTGATGAAAAGACCCGTGATAAAATTCTTTTCAATATCGATAGGGTAAAAGTCACTGAGGATAAAAATCTTTTCAAGAAACTAAGTTCTGATATATGGGAATTTCGAACCTTATTTAATAAAAAGCTATACCGCCTCTTTGCTTTTTGGGATAAAACTGGTAAAACCAATACGATTATAATTGCAACTCACGGAATAATAAAAACAACAACAAAAATTCCTAAAAGAGAAATTAATAAAGCGGTTGAATTAATGAGAAAGTATTTTCAGGATAAAAAACATGACTAATGAAAACCACCTCATTTGACGAAGTTAAAGATAAGTACCTTGGTAAAAGAGGAACTTCGAAAAGAGAAAAATATGAAAACGAACTCAGACTTGATTTAATCGGTTATACTATAAAACAAGCAAGAAAAGAACGGAATCTTACCCAAGAACAACTCGGCAAACTTGTTGGCGTTCAAAAAGCTCAAATTTCCAAAATTGAAAACAATCTGACTGATGCCAGATTTGAGACGATATTAAAAGTCTTCAAGGCACTTAATGCTAAGATTAGTTTTAATGTGGAGTTATTGAACCAAGAAATTAATTTAGCTTAAACGTAAACTTAAGTTGTTCTGAGATCAAAAGATGGAAATTTGAAAGGAAAACATTTTACCGAAGTATCGTCACTGACCCCTTAAACTCACCTTTGTCCATTCTTCCCTGATATTGCAGTACGAAGAAATATGTTCCGTCAGCAAGACCCTGGCCATCCCAGTCGTTTTGGTAATTCTCTTTTTCGTAAACTTTCTTACCCCATCTATTATAAACAATAAGGGTTCTAACCATAAAGTACTCAAGATTTGTAATGACAAATTTCTCATTTATGCCATCCCCATTTGGTGTTATCACGTTAGGGCAGGTGAGTTCATCGTCAAAAATCGGGATGGTATATAATACTGAGTCTATACATCCCTGACTGCTTGTTACGACTAAAAGGACCTCAAAATCTCCGACATGAGGGAATCCATGTTTTGGATTTTGTTCAGTAGATGTGCCACCATCTCCAAAGTCCCAATACCAGAATGAAGCATCGGTTGACTGATCGATAAAGTTGATTGGTAATTGATTTATAGATGCGCTATCAGGTATAGTAATGAACTCAGCTACAGGTTCAATAAAAACATTGACCGGTACTGAAAAGTTCTTAAAACAACCATCCGGTGTACCTACACTCAAAATTACATCGTAAATACCACTTTGTGTAAATACATGAGTGGGATCTTTAATACTATCCTTATCTGTTCCATCATCATAATCCCACAAATAATAATTAATGGAGTCAATAGATGAGAATGTAAAATCAACAGTCAATGGTGTACAACCTTCTGGTGGATCGGGGATTATATCAACTCTGGGCTCCTGAAAAACTGTGATCAGTCCTGCGTTTGTATAGGTGGAGGCACAGCCTGTAGCGGTCTTAACGATAAGGGTAACATCAAATACTCCTGCAGAGTCATATGTATGAACAGGGTTGGCTGCATATGAGAATGCTCCGTCACCAAACTGCCATAAATACTCATTAACATTAGGTGAACAATTATCAGTGAAAGTAACTGTCAGTGGTGGTCCACAGCCCTTAAATATATCAGGGACAAAGCTGATCAAAGGAAGCATGTCAACCAATACCATAATTGAATCTTTCGCATGCGGACATCCTGTGCTATCACCTATGTCGACGAAATATAATGTAGAAACCGGTGGGATGGCAATAGGATTTTGAATATCCGGCTGGTTGAGATGAGTAACAGGTGTCCATGAATAATCATATGGTGGTCTTCCTCCGCTAGGGAATGTTTGTAAAAATGCAATCCCCTGGCATATCGTAGTATCATTACTGGAGGTAGTAGTAATTAAGTTATAATCAGCAATTGGAACAATGACTGTGTCAACAGTGCAGGCAGATGTTGGAACGACTATAATGACAGTTTCTGTTGGTTCAGGAACACCATCTAAATAAGGCGCAATAGTGATTTCACCCACTTTTTGTCCGGGTAGTATAAGAACACTGTCGTTAATAAAAGGGTAGTCTATTCCATTCGTTGCTGTACCATAAATTGTATCAAAAGGAATCCATGTAGAATCTGTAACCGAGTTTAAAACTGTAAATGTAATTTTTGCATCATTACATCCTTCAATTGCAGCTTCAGAAGCGATAGCAGATACATTACCAATACTATATGCCGTATTAACGGTTATTGCGTTACTGGAAAAACTGTTTGCTTCAAGAAATACTCCAGAATCAAGTATTTGATCTCCTGCATCAGAGATAGCAATTTTTAAATGATATAGTTCACATGGTATGACTACAACTACAGCTGTAAGAACAACGGTAAAGCCATCATATTGTATTGTTCCTCCATTGGTATTATCAATATAATATTGAGGGTAAGATGGTGTAACATTGTTAACATTGTCGATTGTAACCGGAAGAGTTGTTCCGGGTATAAGAGCGATATTCTGCTTAACATAATTACCACCTAAAGGGTTAGGCCCATCAACAAAAAAGCCAAAAACATCATTGAAGCTTGAATTTACAAATTCAGGATACTCTTCAGAGCCAAACACATAGCGGAATTTTATTGTGTCTGACAGAGGAATAAAGTCGAATTCTAGAACAGCAGCATCATTAATAGTAAAGCCGGGTATAAGATTTTGCAGATCAGGATCACCACCTGTACCTGTAGCATTCCCTGCACCTGTTTGATCATTTGGGCCAATTGCATTGTGAACATCACCGGATGCAAGAATAATACCTTTTGAAATTCCAATATTGGTTCCGCCACCTCCCATAAATTCACCAATATTAACTGCTGAAGCAGGACTATTAAATGTGGCATTGAACACAGATACACCTGTCCCGACAAGGATGTTTTGGACCAGCTGATCGGGGGTTTGAGTCGTGGAAATTATCAGCTGTGATTTAAGAATATTTGTATTAAGAGTAAAAATAAGTAAAATGAATACCTTTAGACTTATGTCTATTTTTTTGGTTGGCATGATTGATAAAATAACAAATGATAAATATCGTAACTCAAATAAAACTCAAAACCCAAAATTCAATTTACGTTTGAATATTATGATTTGAAATTTATTTGTTATTTATTTCTTTATTATCTGCCTGCCCCGTAAGGAAGAATGACCGTACGGGGGTGCTTTAATAATGTACCTGCACTTAAATATTGCCTCTAAAATATCAGTATCCTTTTATCTGACGATGGTCACAGTCCCGTTAACTTCACCTTCCGAAAGTTTGCCTTTGTATGTTAGCACATAATAATAAACTCCATCAGCTGCTCCTTCACCATCCCAATCATTCTGATAGTTGTCCTTTTCATATATTTTCTTTCCCCATCTGTTATATATCATTATATTGCTAAAAAGGTATGTTTCGAGGTTTTCTATCACAAACCTGTCATTATACCCATCACCGTTAGGAGTAAAGACATTAGGAAAAGTTAGGTCATCTTCAATAACCTCAACAGAATGGATTATAGTATCAGTACATCCATGTTTAGTTGTAACGAGTAGTATAACATCAAAGGTTCCTGTTTCTTCATATTGATTTGATGTAACAGAATCGGTTGATGAATTACCATCTCCGAAATCCCAGTCATGAAAATCAGCACCTGTTGACATTGACGTGAAATTTATTGGTTCTGTATCTAATTTAACAATAAGAGGATCGGCATAGAAATCAGCAATAGGGTTTGGATATACGCTAATATAATCCTCAGCTGTATATGAATCATAACAGCCCAGGTATGAGGTTGCAATAAGTTTTATAGTATAGGTACCTGTGTCTTCGTACATATAAACAGGGTCTGCGAGTATAGATGAGTCGCCTGTTCCAAAATACCACTTATAATCCTGTATAGTTGGAATGGAATTATCGGAAAAGGTAACAGTAAGTGGTACACAGCCTTCATAAGGTTCAGCTTTAAAGCTTATCAATGGTAATTGGTTTACGATAATTTCGAATGTATCGGTAAGAGAAACACAATTATGTTCCTCAACACTCAAAGAAACGGTATAAGTACCGGCAAAAAGGCCAGGTATGATATGAGGGCCTCGTCCTGTACCGGGAAATGTAATTCCCTGATCGATATTCCAGAAATAAGTAGCAGAAGGCGAAGCAGTCCCGGTGTATTGAATTGTAGTTGTATCGTAGTCAGAGCATATAGGAGATGTTGCAGTAAAATCTGCTGTTGGAATTGGATGAACCTTAACATAAACTGTGTCGGCCGCAGAAAACATACTATCAGAAACTGTTACATAATATTGCTGGGAAGTGGTTGGATGAACAACAATATTAAATGTTGTATCTCCTGTATTCCATAAAACAGTAGTATTGATCCCTGATGCACATGTGATTTCAACATTGTCTATTCCCCAGTGATCCCATTCGTAACCACTTGTTTGATTCTGCCACCACCTGAATTGTGTGGTTGGGGATAAAGCGATAAGTGGCACAAGCTCCTGGTAGTGATTCCAGGTATAAAGGGGACCGCCCATGTTGTTTGTAGGGGTGAAGTAAGCCATGTCTGTCCATGTCATTCCACCGTTTGTACTATATTGAATATGAACACCTTCATTAGGTTGGTCGGGGTCTTCACAATTCTGATGGGATTGTATGTCACCATACTTCATATCCCAGTCAATGGTGTAACCACTGCCAATACCCAGATTATAGGCAATTGTTGTGAGCTGACGTGGAAAATTAGTAGCTGAGCCAATCCAGCATACAATACCTGAAGCCGGAGGAATAAGCGGGGGACATGGGTTGTTAAACATCGGGGAAGCATTTGATGACCAGCCAACGCCAACGGTGCCATTATTGAAATTATTTATCATTAAATAACCACAGGCTCCGGCAGATGTCAAATATGCAGCTTCACCGATACATATCTCTGCAGTATCTTTGGGCGTCGGATCAGCAGCTGATGAGGCCGCGGCAGAAATTGCACATTGACCATATACATTTGGTGTATCAACCAAAGAAATCAGCAAGATGCCGATAAGGATGCTAAATAAAATATTTACTTTTTTCACAAAATTAGTCTTTGGTTAACAAAAAAAATTTTATCAATAATATTATTTGCTCTACGCTTAAAGCGGGTTAACTTCGAGATTAATAAACCTGAATTTGGTTAACTCTGGTTTGTC
>JAIOTT010000443.1 GCA_021106655.1 Bacteroidales bacterium | reverse complement strand
TGAATCTGCAACCTGTATCGTTAAGCTATCGTTACACCCATTCAGATCGGCAAAAACAACTTTGTAAATGCCTGCAGAAAGATAATAAGCCGTGTCAGTAGTTTGATAAGCCGGATCATCCCATGAGTATGTATAAGCAGGTGTTCCTCCACTCACGACTACCCATGCCATGCCATCATTAAACGCACCCGTTTCAGCCGTAGAAAACACCTCTCCACTTATTGCAGCAGCAGGCTGTGTAATTACAACAGAATCTACAATAATAGCTGCTGCATCTGTTACAGTAACAGTATATGTTCCGGCAATAAGTCCTGAAATATCCTCAGTTGTTGCGTTTGTTGACCAGAGATAATTATACAAAGGTGCTCCTCCAATAACGCTCATATCTATTGCTCCATCGCTACCACCATAGCAGCTGACATTTGTTTGCGTAAAACTTACTGTCAAAGGTGGAGGGCCACTGGCATATCCCATTTTTACAACAAAAATATCATCGTTATTATTATACGATGTACCTGGGAAAGGTGTACCGTTCCAGTGTGCCCCACTTCCATCTTCAATAATACTACCTGTAACCAGCACGTTTCCCCATGGGTCGGTTCCAATTCCATATCCCGAATCATGCCATCCTGTTCCTCCGTGAACAGCCCACTTAAATGTACCCGATGTGCTGTATTGGGCGGCAAAGGGATCTTCATAAGCAAAGTTCGGCCCGGGTGCATTATTTATTAACAGAAAAGTTCCAAAATATATATCACCTTCAAAATACCCAACAATATTAACATTTCCATAATCATCAAGTGCAACACCTCTCCCACCTTCATCACGGCCGCCTCCTGCACTTTCGACCCATTCAAAATTACCTGAAGCATCATATTTTGCTGTAAAAATATCCTGAGAAGGAACAGGTGGCTGAGAAAACAAGGCAGTTACCGATGTAATGGATGTTGAACCCGGCCCACTTCCAAAAGTTGCAGTCCCAACATAATTACCTGTAATATAGAAATTACCAAGATTATCTGTGTTCATACCTCTTTCTTCTTCCCAGTTACTGCCACCGGCTTTTTCTGCAAACATTAAAGTAGAAGCAGATGTATATTTTGCAATAAAAATATCTGCATAACCACTACTTGTAAGGTTAGTCGTAGCATCGAATGATGCTGTTCCATTAAAGTATCCTGTTACACCAACATTTCCTGATTGATCGGAAGCACAAGCAAAAGCAATATCATTACCTGAACCACCCATTCGATTAACCCATTGAAGAACTCCTGCACTATTATATTTGGCAAGATATGCATCTAATCCTCCTGCTGAGATTACGCTTACACCTGTTCCAAATGTTGCCGTACCTCCAAAATTTCCACAAATGTAGCAATCACCGTATGTATTGACCGAGACACCATATGTGTCATCATCATCACTGCTACCACCTGCACTTTTAACCCATTGCACAACTCCTGATGTATTATATTTAGCTATATAGATATCGTATCCACCATTACTTGTTAGCGTTATGCTTCCAAAGGTGGCACTGTTATAAAAATATCCTGCCACATAAGAATTCCCTGCGCCATCAACAGCTATTGCACGTCCCCTTTCACTTGCAGAGCTCCCACCTGCACTTACAGCCCATTGAACAATACCTGCACTATCATATTTTACCAGGAACATATCCCTGCCACCAGAGGAATAGAGCGTGGTACTGCCAAAAGTAACAGATATCTGGAAACCACCCGTAACATAAACATTACCATTATCATCCGATCCTATCCCCCGCCCTGAATCATAGTCAGTGTTACCATCTGCCACGAGAAAAGACGTAGGCGGTGCCTGGGCTGCAGCATAAGCTGTATTTAATAAAAAAACCAAAGATATTAGTATTGTATTAATCCTAATTTTTCGCATCTGTTTTTTGTTTAAAGTTTCTAAATAAACTGATTATCAAAAAGGCATAACAATCAACTTGAAGACCCAAAAGTAGTAGCTTGCTTTGGTGCAAATACTTAAAGCATTCTTAAAAAATCTTAAAAAAACTAAAAAATAGAAATGAGACATGAGAATAAGAGATATGAGACTTGAATGAAATTCCCTACCTTTGTGGAGAATATCGGTAAACATTCCGGACAATCAGCCATTAGAAAAAAGAGAGCATCAATGAATTATAATACCGGCATTATTATCCAGGCAAGAACGGCTTCGACAAGATTACCCAAAAAGATCATTCTGAAAATCGATAATAAGACTACTTTTCTTGATGTTTTATTATCCCGTTTTATACAACTAAAAAAAGATTTCCCAATAGTTGTAGCAACTTCAAATAATCCTGATGATGATGTTATTGTTGAATTTGGTAATAAATACAAAATCCCGGTGTATAGAGGTTCAGAACAAAATGTTTTAGAGCGTTTTGTTAAGTGTGCAGAATTTCATCGTTTTGATACAATAATCAGAGTTTGTTCAGATAATCCTTTTATTGATATACAGTCAATAATTGAACTTTATAATAATTACCGGGGAGAAGATTATCTTTCATATAAAATTAATAAAAAACCTAGCATATTAACTCATTATGGTTTTTTTGCCGAAATTATTTCCTTACAAGCTTTAAAAAAAGTATATAATTCAGGAGAGTCACAGTGCATTGAACATGTAAGCAATTGCATTTATTCCAGTGAAAGTGATTTTAATGTCCGTTTCATAAATAAAAATATACAAAATGAAAACATCAGGTGTACGTTAGACACTCAAGATGACTTTGAAAACCTGAAGCAAATTTATTTTAATTGGTTCAAAAAAAAGAAAAATAGTAATTTTGGCTACCTGGATTTAATAGAATTTATTGAATCAAATCCTGATATAGTCGAAATAATGAAGAAACAAATAATAAATAATTCTAAATGACATACATAATTGGTGAAATAGGGCAAAATCACAACGGTTCAGTTGATATAGCAAAGCTGATTATAGACCTGGTTAACAAACCCATTAAGGACAAACTTTTTAATCTGGAGCTACCACGGATAAACGCAATTAAGCTAACTAAGAGAGATCTATCTGAAGAGTTAACCAACACTCAAATGAATGCACCATATAACAATCCTCACTCTTTTGGAAAAACATATGGAGAACACAGAGCTCATCTGGAACTAAATGACAAGGAGCATTATGAGATTTATAAATACACTAAAAACCTGGGTCTTGACTTTGTTATAACACTATGTGCTATCGGAACAATGTCAGTATTAAAATATTTTCAACCCGACTATTTGAAAATAGCAAGCAGAGATCTAACTAATTTGCCCTTATTGGCTGCATTGGCAGAAACGAAAATCCCAATGATACTCTCGACCGGGATGGGAGGAAAAAAAGAACTGGATCAAGCTCTTGAAACTATCAACAAACATCACAGCAAAATCTCGATATTGCATTGCACCTCCGAGTATCCAACCAATCCGGCACATGTCAATCTAAATACTATTGACTATTTATTCGAAAATTATCCGGGATATAAAATAGGCTATTCAGATCACACCATTGGCATTTCCATCCCCATAGCTGCAGTGGCTAAGGGAGCACAAATTATTGAAAAACACATTACCATTGACAGGGACATGAAAGGTACTGATCATAGAGGAAGTTTAGGCCCTGATGGTGTATGGAGAATGGTGAGGGATATTCGTTTGCTGGAAATGTCGTTAGGCAAAAAAGATATTATTATTGAAGCTGCCACCCAAGGTGCCAAAAATAAGCTTGAACGATCAATTGCTACAAAAAGAACATTAGAAGCAGGGCATATCATTAGCGAAGATGATATTCATCTTTTATCTCCAGGTGATGGTTTTAAATGGGCTGAAAGAGAAATGATCGTTGGCAAAAAGCTTAAAAACCAAATTCCTGAAAATGAACTGATCTACCCAAAAAATATTGAATAATGGATATACAAATTATTATTACGGATATTGATGGTGTCTGGACCGATGGTGGGATGTATTATACAGAATCCGGTGATGAATACAAGAAATTTAACACTTCGGACAGCGTTGGAGTCATTCTTGCAAAAGCAGCAGGAATTAAATTAATAATAATGACAGGTGAGGAATCCAATTGTGTAAAAAACAGAGCGAAAAAATTAAATATTGATAGCTGTTACCTGGGAGTAAAAGATAAACTCAAGCTATCGAAAGAAATAGCATCAAAAGAGGGTGTCAGTTTGCAACAGATTGCTTTTATCGGTGATGAGATAAACGATCATAAGTTATTAAAAGAAGCAGGTTTTTCAGCATGCCCACAAAGTGCTCCTGAATATACAAAAAAAATTGTCAGCTTTGTAGTACCATCTGATGGAGGTAAAGGCGCCTTTAGAGATTTTGTTTTTGAAATTCTCAGGAGAAAGAACATCTTTGAGGACTTGTTTGATCAGTTAACAAATCCGGAGGACACGGAAATCACAATTTAATTAACAAACACTATAAACTCATTGAAATGAAATTGATGAGGTTCTCTTTATTTTTAATTATCGCTTTACCAATAGTAACTTTGGGGCAACAAATTTCATCAGTAACTACCCTTCATGATTCAATAGAAGAAACCTCCGGCTTAATTTACTTAAACCATAAACTTATCACACATAACGACTCTGGCGGTGAAGCTGCTTTGTATGAAATTGATAGTATTTCAGGTAATGTTGTGCGTAAAGTATTCATTAGTAATGCGAAAAATACTGACTGGGAAGACATTTGTTATGAT
>JAIOTT010000117.1 GCA_021106655.1 Bacteroidales bacterium | reverse complement strand
TTTATGGAGATTTGGATGATTACAAGTCGATTTATCATGCGTTAAAGGGAAAAGATGCTTTAATTAATATTGCATCTCTAGGTTTTGGACATGCCCCTAACATTGTAAATGCATGTGAGGAGATGAATGTAGATCGGGCAATTTTTGTTAGTACCACAGGTATATTTACGAAGCTAAATCCTGATAGTAAAACCATCAGATTAGAAGCTGAAAGATTAATTAAGGAAAGTAGTTTGGATTACACAATTATAAGACCTACCATGATATATGGTACGCCCAAAGACCGTAATATGTGGAGGCTAGTTAAATATTTGAAGAAATTAAGAGTAATTCCTGTATTAGGGAACGGTAATTATTTGCAACAGTCAGTATATGTTAAAGATCTAGCTAATGTTATTGTAAAAGCCTATGAAAATTCTATAAGTATAAAAAAAGTCTATAACATATCCGGTGCAAAAGCTCTAACTTATAATGAAGTCATTGATATAGCTGCTCAAATTTTAGGAATAAAAGTAATAAAGATACATATACCCATGAAATTAAGTTACTGTTTATTAAAAATATATGAAAAGCTTTTGAAGAAACCTAAGTTAAAATCTGAACAAGTACTAAGACTTAACGAGAATAAAAACTTTTCTCATGAAAAGGCTAGAGTAGATTTAGGATATAAACCGTTAAGCTTTAAAGAGGGTATAAAACTTGAAATAGAATGTTAATATTTTTTGGTGGAAGGTAAAGCATATGATTAATATAATCGGATTAGGTTACATAGGTCTACCAACAGTATTAATGTTCGCAAAAAGTGGTGTCAAGGTAGCAGGAACAGATTACAATGAAAAAATGAGTTGTGCAAGCAATCTTTATGGGGATGGATTTGCCAGTAAGAGGATAGCCGATGTGTTGGAGCAATATTAATTTATGAAAATGGCTAATGAGCTTTGACAACACATATTGTAATTCGAAATATGCTGGAGAAAAGAGGTTATGCAATGAAGCAATTATTTTTAATGGTAAATGATGGTTCAGTTAAATTAATTGATACACCAGCACCAACGGTGAAAGACAACTATGTATTGGTAGAGACATTATATTCAGTCGTGAGTACTGGAACAGAGAGGAGTCTTACTTCCTTTGGGGGCAAAAACCTAATTCAAAAGGCTATGGAGAGACCTGATCAGGTTAAGAAGGTAATCGAAAAGATGTCTACAGATGGCATTTTAACAACAATGGATTCAACCTTTATCCGTCTCCACGAGCCTATGCCGATGGGCTACTCCGGCGTGGGTAAAGTAGTTGCCTGTGGGCGTGGTGTGACAGAGATTGAAATAGAAAACCTGGTAGCCATGGCTGGACAAGCTTATCATAGTGAAATTAATCGTGTAAATAAGAATCTGATAGTTAAGATACCTAATGAGATGGAAGATTATCGCCAGTGTGCTTTATGTGCTTTAGGAGGAGCAGCCTTACAAGGTATCCATCAAGCAAAGATTGTTCCGGGAGAAACTGTAGCTGTAATTGGGCTTGGGCTTTTAGGACATATTACAGCCCGTATTTTGGATTCTTACGGCTGCGATGTGATTGGTTATGACATTAAAGATAAGTCAATATCGGAAACAAAACTTAAGGCATTTATTTCCTCTAATGATGAAAATGTTGCAGATATTACAAGATCTCTTACAAAAGGCAGAGGTGTTGATAAGGTTATCATAACTGCTGCCACTAACAGCAATGCACCAATGGATTTAGCTGCTGCTATTGCACGTGATCGGGCAATTATCTGTATGGTAGGTGTTACGCAAATGAATATAGACCGTCGTCCATATTATGAAAAAGAGTTGACGTTCACAATCGCTCGTTCCTACGGTCCGGGTAGACATGACTCTAGTTATGAGGAAAAAGGCATAGATTATCCAATCGGTCATGTGAGATTTACAGAAGGACGAAACATTGAGGAATTCATCCGACTTATTGCAGAAAAAAGAGCAGATTTTTCGGATTTAATTACACATGAAATAGAGTTTGAAAAAGCTGATGTAGCTTATGAAATGATAACCACAAATAAAAATAATGAGAACTATATTGGGATTTTATTGAAATATTCTCCAAATGAGGTTAAATGGGAGAATACTGTCTATGGTAATAAGAAGACAATAAATAAAAAACAGATTACTGTCGGACTAATTGGAGCGGGTAATTTCTCAAAAAACACACTGTTGCCAACCATGAAGGATACCGGGCTTTACTATTTTAAAGCCCTTGCTACCACAGGTGGGATTGGTGCAGCACAAGCCAAGCATGTATTCCCATTTGACTATGTTTCCAATGACTATATAAAATTACTTAATGACGATGAAATTGATTTAATTGTAATTTCAACACAGCATAACAGTCATGTGAAATTTATTATTGAAGCATTAGAGGCAGGTAAGCATGTTTATTGTGAGAAACCGTTATGCTTAACCATAGATGAACTTGATAGAATAGAAGCTACATATAGTGCATCAAGGGGAGAGCTGTTCTGTGGCATGAACCGTAGACACGCGCCACTTATTCAACAAATTAAAAAGAATCTTTCTACGGATAAAATTCCTGCCGTTTATGATTATATAGCTAATGCTGGATTTATTCCTGAAGATCATTGGACTCAGGATGAAAAAGCGAGTGGAGGAAGAATTATTGGTGAAGCATGTCACTTTGTTGATGTTATTCAGTATTTAGACGGAAGTGATCTATTATCGTTACAAGTGACTTTTGCCCAGAATGAAGCCTATCCAAAGAAGGATAATGCTATCATAACTCTACGCTTTAAATCAGGTGCAATCGGAAATATTATATACACGTCTATGGGTTCGAAAAAATACCCAAAAGAGCAACTGCGAGTATTTTCAAATGGTGTAGTTTGTGAGATGAATAACTACATTAAAATGAACCAATATGGAAGTGCTAAGAAAATGAAAATAAAACTAAGTCAAGATAAGGGCATAAAGAATGAATACGAACTTATCTATAAAGTTGTGAGAGGTGAAGCTAAGAATAATGTAATTGAGGATACGTTCGTAAATCATAGGATGTTGATTAATGGAATTAAGCTATAATAATGTTTAAATACGTTAGTAGAATATAATGCTGAGGAGAAGAAGTCATGAATGAAAGAGAATACCAAATCTGTAGTAACTGTGTCATGGATACAACAGATCCTGAGATAAAATTTAATAAAGACGGGAGATGCGATTTTTGTGATAATTATTATAACAGCATATTACCAAGCTGGCATCCTGACGAAGTCGGTGCAAAAGAACTTCAAGCTATTGTAGAAAAAATTAAAAAAGATGGTGAGAGTAAAAAATATGATTGTATAATTGGTCTTAGTGGTGGTGTGGATAGTTCATATTTGGCATATATTGCCAAAGAAAAGCTGGAGTTGCGTTCCTTAATGCTTTCGGTGGATACTGGCTGGAATTTAAATGTTGCAAATGAAAATGTACAAAAACTAATAAAATCACTTAATCTTGATTTAGAGACAATAGTAGTAGATTGGGAAGAAATGAAGGATTTACAAGTTGCATTCTTGAAATCCCAAGTTCCTTATCTAGATACTCCGCAAGATCATGCTATATTTGCAGGGTTATACAATTACGCAGCAAAAAACGGAATTAAATATGTTCTGACCGGTGGTAACTACTCAACTGAAGGTGTGAAACCACCACAAGAATGGACATATTTGAATGATATCCGAATGATAAAAGATATTCATAAGAGATTTGGGAAACTCCCATTAAAAACATTTCCTTTATGCGGCATGTTTAAATATAGGATTTTC
>JAIOTT010000135.1 GCA_021106655.1 Bacteroidales bacterium | reverse complement strand
GGGCATTCCCATACCCTGATCACCTCATCAACAATAAAAGGATTAGAAAAAAGATATAAAGTAATGAAGGCAATAAAAAGCAGTCTCTTGAGCTTCTTCTTGTTTCTATTCACCAGTGCTAACAACATGAGTATTATTATCCATGTAAGTGGTTGAAGAAGAAATGATAATATTTTTGATAGATAAAAAAACATATTCCCTGATTTCTTTATTACACCAATATTCCCTCACTCCATCACGATAGCTATTGGTACCATCATTCCATTTCCTAATACGCTCCATTATATTTTCTAAGGAACCACTCCCCTGCTATTAGTAAAATGATAAATATTAAAAGCCATTCAAGGTTTACAAGTTCATTGTATCGTTTCTGGTAGTAACTTACAGACTTAATATCTTCGCGTGTTTGTATTGCCTCAATTAGTTCTTCAGTATTTGATGGATAAAACATCCTGCCATCATGCCGTGATGCAAGTTTATAAAGAAGATTATGGTCAGCAACGGTATTAACTGATTCAATATTGACTGGTGAAACAGTAAATGCTCCATTTTCCTGGTATATTTTACTACCAACTTTAACCCTTGCTTTGTAATTATAGTTACCAACAGGAAAGCTTCCTGCTTCAAGATGATAAGCATTTGTTGTTTTACTGAAAGTAAATGGAAAGTTCTTTTGTTCACTATTAATAATATCCAGGCTCACATCAGGTGAATTAATTAATTCGTATGATTTATTATAGACTTCGGCATCAAATTGAACTATCTCATTTTCATAGAAATTACTTTCACTAATTATTCTAAAGAAACTCTTGTCTACTTTTACAGAGAGGTATTGAACAATTTTACTGAATATCTCATTAAAGGCATTATGATTATTATTTTTTGCAAAATCTGTCATCCTCCATCTCCACAATCCTGTACCAGCAATTACCCCCTGTTTGGTATCCAGAGTTTGAAGAAAAGAGACCAGAGGATAATCGGATTCAATATTCCCAATAGTCTGACTGAACAATACACTAACAGCATTATTTGTCTTGTATTCGCCATGTGGGCTCAGTAAAGGAGGGAATTCATTTATAGCCTCCAGAGTTTGATCACTCATTGTGAATAAAGTAAAATCCTTATTAAATCCGGGAGTGGATTCATTAAAACTAAGTTTTTTACCTTTTATCACAAGGCCTGTAGTAAGATCATTATAATCAGTCATATTAGTTTTGGAACCAAGAATATACAAAGCCGGTATATTTTTTTCATTGAGTTGTTCAATAAAACGTGAAGAGCTATATCTTACAGAAGGAAGCTGGTGCATGATGACCAGGTTATATTCAGCAAATGATTTATTGAAGTCGGTTGTGATATAATCTTCAACTTCATAATTATAATTACTTTCAATTGCCTGCACTATTGCAGAAATATCAGGATGTGGAGCTTCGGCAAGTATCAGGATTTTCTGCCTGGCATCAAGTATATCAATAAAAATATTTTGAGAATTATTTACAGTACTGATCTCACCCTCAATAGTCGACAGACTTATATTGAATCTCTGTATCCCGGTATTTTCCGCTTCCAGATGAAGTAGAATTGTTTCAGAATAGGCATCATTGTTAATATCAATATTCCTTCTGAAAACGGTACCATTTTTACCGGAAATATTGAGTACGCTTTTCCCTCCAGACAACTCATTTGCATGAACAACAACCTCAACAGGAAATTCGTTTCCCAGATATGCAATACGGTTATAGTTAACTTTGAACAAGATCAGGTCTTTGTTTAGGTTTGTATCTCCAAGGGCAATTGTATAAAGCGGAAACTTGATCTTCTCAGAGGCATATAAAGGATTAACTCCTTGATTATAAATTCCGTCGCTGGATATAATAACGGCTCCAACATTTCTGTCAGAATATAAGGTTCGGAACTCATCAAACAATATTGCCATATTTGTTTGCTTAGCAGAAAAAGTGTGGTCAAAACCTTCTTTCACCTCTTCTCCGAAAGAATATGAGCGGACGTTATAGTCATTTTCAAGAATTTTTGCCATCTTTTCAAGTTCTTTGGGAAATTGCTTATAAAAAGCCGAGTCTTTCCCAAAGACAACTGACTGAGAATTATCCTGAGCAATTATTATCAGGGGTTTTTCAACCGTTCGCACTGTTGTTTTTAATAAAGGTGAAAGCAGTAGAAACGCAATAATACTAACGCTAATAAAGCGCAAGACAAACATTGTGCTTCTAAGGACTTTCGAAAATTCATGCTTATCCTTGTAATAAAGAATTAGGGCATACAATGCCCCAAGCATAAAACAAAATAAAACAAACCAGAAAGGGTATTCGGTAATTATATTCATCTCTTAAGTATGCATTCCCCCGCAAACACTTATAACCTGACCAGTAACATAAGAGGATAGATCAGATGCAAGAAAGGCGACTACATTTGCAACATCTTCAGGTTGACCAGCTCTTCTTAAAGGAACATCTTTTTTCCATATCTCTTTTAATTCATCAGACAATTTGTTTGTCATCTCAGTTTCAATAAATCCAGGGGCAACAGCATTACATCTTATATTACGTGAGCCCAGTTCCTGTGCTACTGACTTAGTAAATCCAATAATTCCTGCTTTAGAAGCAGAGTAGTTTGACTGACCAGCATTACCTTCTATTCCAACAACGGAACTCATATTTATGATCGATCCGTAGCGTTGCTTGATCATGGTGCGTTGCACTACCTTTGTAAGGTTGAAGACTGATTTAAGGTTTACCTTTAAAACCAGGTCCCAATCATCTTCACTTAGACGTAAAAGAAGGTTGTCCCGTGTTATTCCTGCATTATTAACAAGTATATCAATCCCGCCAAAATCATCAGTGACAGATTTTATAAGATCTTCGCTGTCAGTAAAGGAGCTGGCATCTGAGGCATAAGCCTTTGATTTTACACCTAATGCTGAGAGTTCTTTTTCAAGATTTTTGGCAAGGTCATCATAAGCCAGATCTGAAAATGCAATATTAGCACCTTCTTCTGCTAATTTAAGAGCTATTGCTTTGCCAATTCCTCTTGATGCACCTGTTATTAATGCTGTTTTACCAATTAATAGTTTCATCTGATTATATTTTAGTATTTAATTTATGTTCAGAAATTTGGAATTGGATATTAGAAATTAGATTACCTGTTTATTTGTGTTGAATCAAAAATTTTAGCAAAGATAAAGAAAGATTCCGCAAATTCAAGCAAAACTGTTACGCAGAGGAAAGTGGCAGTCCACAGTAGGCAGTCGGCAGTCCGCAGTAGGCAGTAAGTATGAACCAGAAACTAGAAAATAGAAACCTTTATACCCACATAACCAGATCAATATCTTGCGGATATTGGAGTAATGGATTAACTGGGGAGATTCTGAAAATATAATCAAACAAACCGGCTTTTGTCAATGGTATCTCACATCTGAATGTAATAACACCAGCCTTCTGTGCATTTATTTTTAATGCTTCTTTATGTAGAATTTTTTCAATTTCACCATCGACTTTTTGTCCAAATAATACCTGAATACCAATATCATCAACAGATAAATCCTTAATATCTATAACAATCTCAGCAATGAAATTTTTACCCATTAAAAGTGCCCTATTGCTGGAATCCGGAATTTTCACTGACAACACTTCAATACTCCCCCACTTATCAATTAGATTTTTCTTCCAATCGGATATCTGTTTTACAATTTCATAATCATTTTCTCTTAGCAGTAAAGTTCTGTCGATTAGTTTAGTATAAAATCCTGAGGTATAATCATCAAGCATACGTTTCATAGTATAGTTTGGAGCTACTTCGGAGATCGTGTTTTTAATAAAAGAGATCCAGTCTTCAGGAATTGATTTTGAGTTGGTTTTATAATATAATGGAACAATCTCTTCTTCCAACATATTATAAATGATCTCGGCATCCAGTTCATCCTGAATTTGCTGATTTGCATATGTGCGAGCTTCTTCAATTGCCCATCCTGCACCCGGCTTGTATCCTTCGGCCCACCAGCCATCTAAAACACTAAAATTTATAACGCCATTCATGGCAGCTTTTTCACCGCTTGTACCAGAAGCTTCGAGAGGGCGAACCGGAGTATTCAACCATACATCTACACCTTGAACAAGTTTTTTAGCAATCGTTATATCATAATTTTCAATAAAGATAAGTTTCCCGATAAATTCCGGTTTTCTTGATATTTCAATAATCCTTTTTATAAGATCATGCCCTGCTTTATCATTTGGATGAGCTTTACCTGAAAAGAGGAATTGGACAGGCTTTTCCTTATTATTAACTATGTGGCTCAAGCGCTCCAGGTTGCTAAATAACAAATGTGCTCTTTTATATGTTGCAAATCTTCTGGCAAAACCAATGCATAATGTGTCTTCATTTAAGGATTCAATAGTTTTAAAAACAATACTTGCTTTTTCCTGCCTCCTTGTAAAATCAGCTGACAATCTCTTTTTAAGAAATTCCATCAATTCCTTTTTCAGCCCTTTCCTGATCTTCCAGATATTCTCATTTGAAACCTTATGAATTTGCCTCCAATATTTTGAATTCGATTGATCTTTAAGAAACCCATTGCCAAACTCATTACAGTACAATTTCTGCCAGCTCTTAGCAGTCCATGTCTGATAATGCACACCATTTGTAACATGGCCGATATGAATCTCATCTTTATAATACCCTTTATAGAGTTTGCTAAACATTGATCTGGAAACTCTTCCATGGATTTTGCTAACACCATTGATCTCCTGACATAATTTTGCTGCGAGAACACTCATTGAAAATTTTGAATTTACATCATCCTTATTATAGCGTCCCAGCCCCATAAATTTTTCCCATGAAATATTAAGCCTATCAGCATAATGGGGAATATATGTTCTCAGCACATTTTCATCAAACACATCATGCCCGGCCGGTACAGGTGTATGCGTTGTAAACAATGCTGATGACCTGACTATTTCGAGCGCTTGTTCATATGGAATTTTCTCTTCATTGACGAATTTCCTAAGCCTTTCTAAACCATTAAATGCTGCGTGGCCTTCATTTGTATGGAATATATCAGGTTTTATTTTAAGTGCGTCAAGTAATCGGATGCCACCTACTCCCAGAAGTAATTCTTGTTTAAATCTATTCTCATTGTCTCCACCATACAACTGATGAGTAATAAATCTATCCTCAGGAGAATTTTCCTTAATATCTGTATCAAGGAGATACACAGGAACTCTACCAATATCAATTCTCCAGACTTTGGCTGTTAGTGTCCTTCCGGGAAGTGCAATATTTATTTTTACCCACTCTCCGATCTCATTCATAAGCGGGATTAAGGGTAAGTGAGTGTATTTTTGTGGAACATAAGAAGAGAGCTGATCCCCGTTATTAGATATTTCCTGTTTAAAATACCCGTAGCGGTATATTAAACCTATGCCAACAATATTCATATTCGAATCACTTGCTTGTTTTAAATAATCGCCGGCAAGCATACCCAATCCACCCGAGAAAATTTTGATTGTGTCATGAAGTCCATACTCCATGCTAAAGTAGGCTATTTGATTCTCTGGCTTTTGTGAAGACATTTTCATATAAGTGTTAAACATTTCACTTACATGATCCAGTTTACTCAAAAATTCTTCAGACTTTTCGAGCTGACGAAATTTCTCATAAGACAAACACTCAAACAGTGCAATTGGATTCTGGTTCACTTCTTCCCAAAGAGAGGGATTTATCATTTCAAAAAGCTCAATTGCTTTATAATTCCAAGTCCACCACAGATTCCTTGATAGCTCATAAAGCCCGGATAGCCGGGAAGGTATTTCAGGTTTAACATGGATCTTCTTCCATACCGCATAAGGTTCTTTCAGGCTTTTATCAACATCAGTTTGAATAGTATATTGCTTAGTGTTAAAAAGATGTGAGCGATTATCAACCTTTGCAAGTGCATGCGAGTATACATCTTTATAATTTTCTACAAGTTTATCCCATAATGCAATTCTTGAAATATTAAATGCTTCTTCTCTTAGAGTATGCCATTCTTCAGGTGATTTATTTATGAATTCAGAAATTAATTTTTCAATATCGTCAGTTACAAGATTATCATTATCATCTGTTCTGTCAATAATTTTAACTGCAGAGGAATTTTTACCATATTTTGCTCTTACCCATAAACCAAAACCTGCCAATGAGGTGGTGATAGTAGGTATATGAAAAGCAACACTCTCCAGGGGAGTGTATCCCCAGGGTTCGTAGTATGAAGGAAAAACAGAAAGATCAAAACCAATCAGCATATCAAAATATGACATTCTGAATATTTTATCACTTTGATTAATATAAGCCGGAACAAAAATTATTTTCACTTTATCGTTTGGACGGTTTCTAAGTGAACTTGCCTTTATCCTCTTCAGCACAGGGTCATTAGTGGCATCATGAAGAGCATGAGTAAGATAACAGTCATTACTTTTATTTTCAAAATTATCAAAGGATAGTCTTTCTAATACTTCGGGTAAAGCACCTGTATTTCCTGCCGGGACAG
>JAIOTT010000248.1 GCA_021106655.1 Bacteroidales bacterium | reverse complement strand
TTCCATTCCCACTCTCATCATTCGCATTACCGTTGAAGGGATAGTAGGCTACAAGGCCATCATTCAGGCCTAATCCTGTCTTAAGTTTTATATTATCAACATAGATGGTTGCCCATCCTCCATAACCATTATCTAATGGGCCGCAGCCTACAGCTATCTGATTAAAATCATTTATTACAACATTATTTACTACCTCTTTGTGAAATAGAGTTCCAGAATCCCGCTCTCGAATTTCCCATGTGAGTACCTGGCTCTCAGCATCATATGAAATTGATTCATGATACCATAGTGTTGTATTAAACACAGGTGAAACAGAATCTTTTATACCAAGCTCTGTCATTAATGTGAACTTTTTCGGATAGGCATCACTCCAATGTACGACTGTTCTCAAGCTAAATTCATACATGGGATTTGGAACATCTTCTTGAATCAAAGCAATTGATGGATATGTAGCCCAAGTTGGATCTGTAGGTTTCACATCAAATTCAAATACAAATGATTCATTTGAAATCGGTTCAAATGTTGGTGAAAAGGCCCAATGAGGTAGGTCGTCATTAGTGCGAACAGTAGCATTTAAAAAGCCATTAGTGACATCCCAGTAAACATTGTCCGGATCAATACTAATCCAACCAGGATCTGTCTCAAAATCATAGTCAACATCGACAGCAGCGCTAACGTCAATACTGGTAAAACAAGTTAAAGTTAAAATAGACATGAATAATATTAGGATAAAAGACCAAAGCTTTCTCATTTCATTTCCTCCCAATTTGAATTTCAATTAGAACCACTTCAATCAACTCAGATAAAGGCAAATCGATAATCAGGTATCACCTCCCTATAGTATACGGTAATAGATCTTCAATATCAGAACTTTTAAAGGTTACATTAATCTGTCTTATATTCATTTTGCTAAATTGATGCTCATCTTGGATTTCATTATCTGTAAGGATTTTGACGGGCAGATCACTGAAATAGATTTTCTCATTGGTAAACACATCCATATATTGAAGGGAATTGGATTTGATTTCCATATTGGATATTAATTCCAGAGTAATTTTGCCTGGACTGATTTTAATAACATTTCCAAGGATATTTTTGTTTTCAAGCTTAAGAGTTGCGAAAAGATTTTTAGGCACTGAATCGCTCACCAGAAAAAAACATAAGTTCAAATTACCGCCTTGGTCTGCCCATCAAGGACTATTACATGACGCAGGATGTATGTTTGGTTTTGAACATATCCCCGAAGTTTTCCGGAAAAGAATCTATAGTGGTTATTACCCAGAATACGAAAAAATGGGTGTTAAACGGACCTTTACCGTGAGGCCCTTTTGTAATGGAAACCTGGAATTCACCATTTGTGAATTCCAGAAAAAATGCCCTTTTACTTTTAATGCCTTTCAGGACGAGGGTTTTCGGCACTTGATATAATTTTTGTATCCATTCAGGGGGCGCGAAACACCCAATAACCCATTAATTTTATAGACATTTTAATGCCTATAAATATCAGTTTTAAATATAGAAAGAGACGAGGTATCATTGCCTCTAATTATCCTCCCAAGTTCATTACGCATTTCAAGCCAAATAGAGCGTATCTGTCTGGATCTTTGTAACCCAGCGGGATTTCTTTTATTGCAATGATGAATAAATACTGAGTATTTATACTGTCAGGACCGACTTTATAATGCATTAATACTCCCGGTTTGAAAGTGCTGTATTTTCTTCTTAAAAGCATTAAAAAAATATTCTTCCTTTTTTGATATTATTCAAATTGAATATAATTTCAAGCATATAAATCTTTGTATAAAGCGTTTGAAAGCAAAATATATGCCCAAAATCAGTGCCATTTTCATTCCGGAGGTTTAATGGCTATTTCACGCCGTCCCTGACATATACGGCTAAATTACTATAAATTAGAAGTGAAAGCGTTGAATTACATATAAAAAACAGGATGTCAAGTCGGGAAACCTTGACAAATCTTGTGGGGAAAACACGACGCTACAAAGTGGTATTTATCAACTATTTAATATTATATGATATTCATATGAATGATGTGATTTACCTAAAAATATTTTTTGAAAAATAATTGATTTTAATCTCATTTTTTATTATTTCTGCAGCCATGAATCCGCACGGGGGACATTTCAGATATTTTTATCTGATTTTATTCTTTTTAATATCAGTCACTTGTAATGTTTTTCCCGGTTGTCTCAGCCAAAGAAACATCTGGATGTGGGTTCATCGGTACTAATTTCATTAATTGTCTTAAATTAAACCACGGGCTATGCCCGTGTGACCCTAAAGGTTTTACCTATACCGCGAGATGGCTTTACCCCATAACCATTTTGATACAAGACACCCAGTATCTCAATCATTTCAAACCTGGAGAATAGTGGTTGTGATACCAGAATTGGGGAGAGGCCAAGGACTCGGGTAATATTCAAATAATTCGAAGAAAGTTGCATAAGAACCACAAAAAGTTTTTTGGAAATATTTAAGCGTCAAGCAAGGCCTTTTGCCCCCTTCGAGGGGGCTTCATCATACCACGTCCTATGGGCGTGGTTGGTGATTTG
>JAIOTT010000323.1 GCA_021106655.1 Bacteroidales bacterium | reverse complement strand
TTTGTTTGGCCTTTTTACTTCGTTTTTGGAGTAGTGCCTGTGCCAGGAGTTTTTTCCGGCATAGTCTCGGCAGGTTTTGGGAGGATCTTTCCTTTAATAGATAAAACCACAGATGCAGTTTTAGCATTGGAAAGAACAGTGATCCTTTTATTGATTGCACCCATACGCCTGGTATCGTACTTAACACTTATTACAGAACTCTTACCTGGCAAGATAGGTTCTCTTGGCCACTTAGGTACAGTACAACCACATGAGGAACGTACTGTAGAAAGAACTAATGGTTCATTTCCGTTGTTTGTAAACTTAAACTTACAATTTCCATCCCCATCCTTATATATAGTTCCATGATCATGAACGACTTTATCAAAAGTTATCTGAGGCCCATTTGAAGACTGTTCAATAGTTTGAGTAACTTTATCCTTGTCCTGGGAAAAAACAAAAGATGCAAAAAACATAACTGTAACTAATAACACTACCTTTTTCATATTATTCATTTTAAATTATTGATATTAATTAGTAAAAATCTGTTGTATCCGTATTCAACTCATATTATCTTTTATGAATCTTGGCAAATTTACTAAAGAAAAGGGATATTGGTGTAAATGAAATCACAATAATTGTAAAGGAAATGTAAATATTTGTTAAGGAATTGTAAATACTGTAAGATGTTTGAGATTAATGATTATTTTTATGCCTGAGAAACATATCACTCTCAAGTCAGACTATGAAATATCCAAAAGAACAATTTTAATACAAACTGTCTATATTAACACATGAAAAACAGCAGAATAAGGTTGGTTGTAATTCTGGGTTTCTTTTCAATTGTCGGAATTATTATTTTTCAGATGTATTGGATCAACAAAACCTTTGATACTAACGAAAAGCAATTTAATCAAACAATCAAAGTTGCCCTATATAATGTGGCCCAGAAAATGGCTGAATTTAATAATGCACAGTTGCCAAATAAAAATCCTGTAGAACAAGTTTCATCCAATTATTATGTTGTCGATATAAATGACATCATTGATGCCAACATATTGGATCATTTTTTAAAAACCGAATTTGAATACAGTCATATTAACATTGATTATGAATATGCAATATATGACTGCGAAAACAACGAAATGGTATATGGTAACTTTGTACACTCTGTTGAAGAATCAAAAAAAAGAAAAAAAGAGCAGAGTTTTCCAAAATATGATGAGTACACCTATTATTTTGGCATATATTTCCCATCCAAAACTACTTACATTCTCTATAATATGAATGTATGGTTTATCTCCTCATTTGTCCTGATAACAGCAATTGGTTTTTTTGTTTATGCAATATTTATTATTTTACGACAAAAAAGACTTTCAGAGATACAAAAAGATTTTATTAATAACATGACTCATGAATTTAAAACTCCCATATCTACAATTGCTATTTCTGCTGATGTGTTGATGGATCCCGAGATAAAAAATAACCCTCAACGACTCATGAACTACGCCAGTATTATTAAAGATCAAAACTACAGGCTTGAAAACCAAATTGAAAAAGTACTTCAATTAGCACGTCTGGAAAAAAGACAAATGAATATAACACTTGAGGATATTGATCTCCATGAGATCATAAAAAATATTGTGAGCACTTTTTCTCTTAACGTCAATGATGATAATGAAAAGATCATGCTTGATCTGAAAGCAAATAATCCGGTCATTAAAGCTGACAAACAACACCTCACAAACCTGATATATAATCTTCTGGATAATGCTGTCAAATTCAGTCCTGAGCATCCGCAAATATGTATTTCTACTGAACAATCTGATAATAAAGTTAGTATAAGCTGCTCTGACAAAGGAATGGGTATCGACAAAAAATATATAAAAAAGATCTTTAATAAATTTTATCGGATTCCCACAGGGAATATTTATAGTGTTAAAGGATTTGGGCTTGGCTTAAATTATGTCAGAAACATTGTTTCTGCTCATAACTGGAAGATCAATGTTGAGAGTACTCCGGATGATGGAAGTAAATTTACAATACATATACATTTATAAAATTATTTATGCTACAGAAAAAGGCAAATATACTATATGTTGAAGATGATGTCTACCTGAGTTATGTAACTTGCGACAATTTGGAGAAGCATGGATATTCGGTAGAACATTGCCTGGATGGGGAGTCGGCTTTTGAAACATTCAATAATAATGAAATTGATTTATGTATTCTTGATGTTATGCTACCTAAGCTAGATGGATTCAGTCTGGCAAAAAAAATTCGCAAAAACAACAAGGATATACCAATAATATTTCTTTCTGCCAAGTCGATGAAAGAAGACAGAATTAACGGATTACTTATTGGTGGAGATGATTATATCACCAAGCCTTTCAGTATAGAGGAACTGATCCTAAAAATCGAAGTGTTTCTAAAAAGAAGTAAGATCAGCAATGATGATTTTCAGGGAAACAACTGCTATGAAATTGGGGATTATTGTTTTGATTCCCCAAATCTTCAATTGGTTTATCAGGATCATAAGTACACTTTAACGGCTAAAGAAGCTGATCTCCTTAAATATCTCTGTATTCATTCAAACAAGATCCTTAAAAGAGAAGATATACTAAAAGCAGTGTGGGGTAATGACGATTATTATTTAAGTCGTAGTCTTGACGTTTTTATTTCCCGGTTAAGAAAATATCTCAAACACGATAAAGACATTGCAATAAGAAATGTTCATGGAGTTGGGTTTATGTTAATAATTAAATAAAAGATGTCAGAGAAGGTTGAGTTTACTGACAGCCTTCACTACAATCACACTTCATATTCATCCCGGGGATCACATTGACCGGCTTTTTCCTTTCAACCTTGTCCTGGGTCCTGTAACAGTTAATTCCCTTTTTTCTCATAACTTTATTATGGCCA
>JAIOTT010000356.1 GCA_021106655.1 Bacteroidales bacterium | reverse complement strand
TTCTGTTGTTCTAACTGACGTGCAATTCTCGGGATCTTATACAAATGGAAAAACCAGAGCTTTGGAAAGCAGTAAAATTCTTATCAATAATTTTTCAGCCGGATTAAAGGAAGGAAGAATTAAGGTTAATTTTAAAATGACAAACTTTGTTAAACCTGAAGTTGTTCTTGTTACTGATAGCGAACTGGATCTTGGAGAACTACAGAATTTTGTTAAAATTGATACCATACAGGTAATATCAGGAAAATTAGATATAAAAGCTTCTTACAAAGGAAAACTAAGCAGTATTGATAATTTTACTCATAACGATTTTATTAATAGCACTACTTCAGGAAAAATGATCATTAAAAATATGGATTATCAGCTTGCAGGTGATAAAAATATATATAAGAACCTTAATGCTGATATTAGTTTTAATAATAATGACCTGATTGTCGATACATTAAGTGGAAATATTTCAGGAAGTGATTTTAGTTTGCAAGGATATTTCAAAAACTTCCTCTCCTTTATTTTCATACCGGAAGAGAATTTAATAATAGAAGCAGAACTGCATTCCCGGAATGTAAAACTAGATAAATTACTGGTAAGTAATTCTTCAGAAACAGAAGGAGAATATAAACTGGATTTTTCTGATCGCCTGGAATTTTATCTCGATTTCAATATTGAGAAACTGACATTTGAAAAATTTGAAGCAAAAAATATAAGCGGAAAACTAAAAATAAAAGAGAGAAAGTTAAATGTACCATATCTCAGCATGCAATCTGAAGATGGAATAACTCAGGCAAAAGGCTTTATTGACGGTACTGAAAACAACAAACTGTTCATTGATTGTGAAGCCACTATCAGAAATGTAAATGTAAAAAAACTATTTTATGAATTTGGAAGTTTTGGTCAATCCGGCCTTACGGAGAAAAACATAAGTGGAACTCTGAATGCTGATGTGAAGTTCTCCGGGATTTGGAACCCATCATTAAAAGTCGACCCTTCCAGCATTTATACAAAAGCAGACATTATAATTGAAGACGGAGCATTAATTGATTATCCTCCAATTATGGAACTCTCTGAATATATTAAAGATGCGGACCTTTCAAATGTTAAGTTTTCAACTCTGCAAAATAAAATTGAGATTATTAATGAGCAAATTTTTATTCCCGATATGGAAATAAACTCTGATGCCATTGATATTTTTGCTTCCGGACTACATAAATTTAATAATGAAATAAACTATCACTTAAGAGTGCTATGGTCAGAGTTGAAGTCAAAAAATTATAAAGACGAAGAAAATGAATTTGGAATTGTAATTGATGATGGTCTAAGTAAGACAACATTATTTTTTGTAATTTCAGGAACACTTGATAACCCAATTGTAAAATATGACAAAAAAGGTGTTAAGGATAAAATAATCAATGATTTTATAAAAGAAAAGCAAAAAATAAAAGAAATATTCAGAGAAGAATTCAATAACAAAGAAGAAGATCCTGTAAGAATTAAAGAAAAAGAGATATTAAAAAAACAAGAAGAAGGTAAATTCGTTATCGAATGGGAAGAGGACGAAAAGGATAGCCTTAAAGAAAAAACGATCATAAAAAAAAGAAACAGGCCTGAAGTATATATTGAATGGGAGGATGAGGATGAGGATAATGATACAATAAAAATGAAATAGCACCTTATTAATTTTTTATAGAGATATTTGCAAAAAAAACAATTTAAATAATACAAGAAATGAACATATTTGGAATACTAAGTATTATATTTTTAATATTAAGCATAATTGGATTATGGAAATTATTTGAAAAAGCCGGAGTTGAAGGATGGAAAATACTAATACCATTTTATAATTTTTATGTTTGGTTGAAGATCATAAAAAAACCTTTGTGGTGGTTTATTATTTTACTTATTCCATTTATCAATGTTTTCATGATTTTTCTTATGATAATTGAATTTCTGAAATGTTTTCAGAAGAATGCTTTATACCAACAGGTCGCAGGAGTTCTTTTCCCATATATTTATCTTCCTTACCTGGGCTTTTCTTCAAAGGAAAAATTTCTTGATCCGGACAAGAGGCCTGAAATAAAAAAATCATGGATAAGAGAATGGGTTGATGCAATTCTTTTCGCAGTAATTGCCGTAACAATAATTAATGCATTTTTGATTCAGCATTATAAAATCCCAACCTCATCCATGGAAAAATCATTACTTGTGGGTGATTATCTGTGGGTTAGTAAAATTACTTACGGCCCGAAAGTTCCAAACACTCCTATTTCACTTCCTCTTGCACATCACACCCTTCCACTTACAAAATATAGCAAGTCGTTTGTAGAGTGGATCAAACTACCATATTACCGTTTTCCCGGTTTTATCAAAATTAAAAACAATGATGTTGTGGTATTTAACTACCCGGAAGGTGATACTGTAGCAGAGAAAGTCCAGGCTCAGAATTATTATATGCTGGTAAGAAATTATAGCAGGCCAAGAGTATGGAATGATAAAGCAAATTTTGGTGATATTATTTACCGCCCGGTTGATAAAAGAGATAATTATATTAAAAGATGTATTGCAATTCCCGGCGATATTCTTGAAATTATTGATCAGACAGTTTACATTAATGGCGAAGAGTTGGAAAATGCAGGTATAAAACAATATCATTACATCATAAAAACAGATGGAAGTAGCATTAATCCTAAAGCATTTGAACGAATGGATATCAGTGAAAGAATTTCCTTTAATAATGTTTCCGGGGAGTATTATACAACTTTATCTGAGGAATCAGCTAATGAAATTAAGAATTTTGTAAATATAAAAGAAGTAAAGAAAATTGTTGCCCCTAAAAATTATTGGGATAAAGATATATTTCCTCATGATTCTCTTTATCCATGGAATCTGGATAATTTCGGACCCCTGACTATCCCCCAAGCAGGAGTTAGTGTACCGCTAACAACTCAAAATCTTTCCCTGTATAAAAGAATAATATCTGCTTATGAACATAATGATCTGAAAGTTGTTGGTGATAAAATCTTTATCAATGGTAAAGAAAGCACCAGCTATACATTTAAAATGGATTATTACTGGATGATGGGTGATAACAGGCATAATTCTCTTGATGCCAGGTATTGGGGCTTTGTACCCGAAGACCACATTGTTGGAAAGGCATTATTTGTCTGGCTTTCTTTTGATAAAAATAAATCAATGGGTAAACGAATTAGATGGAATAAGTTGTTCAGGTGGATCAAGTAACTTGATTGTTGAACATAATTTCTTGACTATTAATCAATAAATTGTTTTCTTTGTGAAACTTTGTGTAATCCTTTGAGCAACTTTGTGGTTAGTTTTTTTTACCACAAAGGAACACAAAGTACCTCACAAAGTATCACTAAGTTTCCGAATAGCAAAGACAAGATCAAAAACCCCAAGCAATTGAATATATACACTCAAAAAAGACGCTGGAAATTAGCCTTGTTTTTATCGGCAATTATTATTGTTGCTGCATCTCTTTATTATTCCAATATTATTGTTCAGAAAATTGCCAGGGACGAAAGAACCAATGTTCAGATATGGGCAGATGCAATACATCAAAAAGCACATCTGGTAAACTATCAGGAACAATTTTTTGAACGCCTGCAGGAAGAAGAACGTAAACGTGTAGAGATTTGGGCAGAAGCCTATAAAAGAATACTTGATGCAAGCTTAACTGATGATATTACCTTTTATTCAAGTATAATTGAAAAAAACACAACAATCCCGGTTATTTTAACTGATGAAAATGACAGCATTATTTTTTCAAGGAATGTAGATTTTAACCGGGACGAAATAAAAATACTTAAAGGATCCTTAAAACAGGAATTTACTGTTTATCCTCCAATTATTAATAGTTTTTATGGTAATACGAGTTACCTTTATTATAAAGATTCAAGGCTTTTTACTGAACTTCGTGATGTTCTCAACAATCTTATTAAGACTTTCTTTTCTGAAGTTGTGATCAATTCTGCCTCTGTTCCGGTAATAATTACTGATAGTACCAGGAAAAACATTATTACTTTCGGAAATATTGATTCAACGAAAATTAATAGTCAGAAGTACCGGGAAAAGACTATCAATGCGATGGCTGATGAAAATATACCGATTATGATAGATCTTACAGATCAGGGGATAAGGTATATTTTTTACAGAGACTCAAACCTGTTAATACAGCTTAGATTTTATCCTTATATACAATTAGCTATAATTAGCCTCTTTCTTTTAATCGCCTATGTATTGTTCAATACTTCGAGAAGATCAGAACAAAATCAGGTATGGGTAGGATTAGCAAAAGAAACTGCACACCAATTAGGTACACCTTTATCTTCGATGATGGCTTGGGTTGAATTGATGAAAATGGAGGGGAAGGACAATGAGGTAGTTAAAGAGATTGAAAAAGATGTCCAACGTCTTGAAACAATAACAGAAAGATTTTCAAAGATTGGCTCACTGACAAATCTTGAAGAAGAAAACCTTGTTAAAATTATTTATCATTCAGTTGATTATATAAAATCAAGAACCTCAAAAAACATTAATTTTATTATTAACCAGCCTGAAAATATAATCATTGTTGCACCAGTAAATCTTAACCTTTTTGAGTGGGTAATAGAAAACCTGTGCAAAAATGCAGTTGACGCTATGAGTGGAATTGGCACTATAAAGCTGGAAATAAAGGAAGATGAAAAACAAGTTTTCATTGACGTTTGCGACACAGGAAAAGGTATTCCCAGATCAAAATTCAAAACCGTTTTTATCCCGGGCTTTACAAGTAAAAAAAGGGGATGGGGTTTGGGCCTTTCACTATCAAAAAGAATTATTGATAATTATCATTCAGGAAGAATTTTTGTAAAAGCATCAACGCTTAATAAGGGAACAACTTTTAGAATAATCCTGAATAAAAGCCGGTAGAAATGGAATATTGGAATATTGCAATGATGGAATAATGGCTGGTATTTATATCCATATCCCTTTTTGTAAACGGAAATGCCATTATTGTAATTTCTTTTCAAGCGCTTCAATAAAACAAAAAGATGAATTATTGAAAGCACTATTGCATGAAATTAAACTACAAAAGGATTATCTGGATAATGAGCGCATAAAAACAATTTATATTGGAGGTGGAACACCATCTTTACTGGAGCAGAAAGATATCTTTAAAATATATAATGAGATTGCAAAACACTATTCCCTTGAAGAGCAGATTGAAATTACCATAGAGGCAAATCCGGATGACCTTGACAGAGAGAAACTATTACAGATTAAGGATTCTCCTGTTAATCGCCTTAGTATAGGAGTGCAATCATTTCATGATGAAGATCTTCAATATCTTAACAGAATACATAATGCAAAACAAGCTTATAACTCAATAAAAGAGACAATTAATGCCAGCTTTGAAAATATTAGTGTAGATTTAATATTTGGCATTCCGGGACAGGATAGCAAAAGATGGAAAAAAAATCTGGAGATACTTATAGAAATGAATATTCCTCATATTTCTGCATATTCTTTAACTGTGGAACCCAGAACAATTCTTGAAAAACGAATTTTAAAAAATAAGATAATTCCTCCTGACGAAACCCTTAGTATAATTCATTTCAAGGACCTGACGCAGTTTATGAAGCACAATAATTATATTCATTATGAAATTTCAAATTTTTGTAGGGAAGGTTTCTTTTCCGAACATAATAGTAACTATTGGTTTGGTGAAAAATATCTTGGTCTTGGACCTTCGGCACATTCTTTCAATAGAATAGAAAGACAGTGGAATGTTTCAGACATTTCAACTTATATTGAAAAGCTGAATAATTGTATTATTCCTTTTGAAAAAGAAACATTATCAGTAGAACAGGTGTTTAATGAATATTTAATGATGAGCTTAAGAACAATTCAGGGCTGTGATCTGAATTTTATTGATGAAAGATTTGGGCATAACTTATATTTACACTGTAAAAAGCAAGCAAAACCTTTTCTTGATATTGATCAGATTAGAATTGAAAATGAGAAAATGCATCTTACTGAAAAAGGAAATTTTTTTGCAGATAAGATAGCTTCAGATATCTTTGTAATTGAATAATTACAATATTTGTTTTTTGTTAATTTTGCATAAACAATAAAACCAATTTAATGCCATTACTGGGATCTATCATAAAGCGAGCAATAGAATTAAGGAGTAAGATCCCTAGTGAAGGCTACAGAAAGCTTAGTGGATATACACAGCAAGTTCGAACTTTAAAAAAGTTATTACGAAAAGGTCAATACACTGCGTTTGGAGAACATTATGAGTTTTTTGACCTTCTCAAAGAAAAGAAGATCATTACCGCATTTCAGCAGAAAATTCCAATTTACGATTATAACAGCATTTTTATGAAGTGGTGGTACCGGTCGTTGAATGGGGAAGCCTATGTTTGCTGGCCTGGGAAAGTCAAGTATTTTGCATTAAGCTCCGGCACTTCTGAATCATCAAGTAAGCATATACCGGTTACCAGCGATATGTTACGGGCTATAAAAAAGACTAGTATAAAACAGCTTTTTTCTTTGGCACAATTTGATTTTCCACGTGAGTTTTATGAAAAAGGTATGCTAATGCTTGGCGGAAGCACCCACCTTCAGTATAATGGAACCTATTATGAAGGAGATCTTTCAGGAATTACAACCGGAAATTTACCTTTTTGGTTTCAGCATTTTTATAAACCAGGCAAACGGATCTCAAAGGAAAGGGACTGGTCTACTAAGCTGGATGAAATTGTTAGAAAAGCGCCTGAATGGGATATTGGTGTTATTGTTGGAGTTCCAGCATGGCTACAAATACTGCTTGAACGAATAATAAACCATTATAATCTCAAGACTATACACGATATATGGCCGAACCTTTCAATTTATGTTCATGGTGGTGTGTCTTTCGGGCCTTATAAAAAAGGTTTTGAAAAGCTATTATCTTATCCATTAACTTATATTGAAACATATCTTGCATCAGAGGGTTTTATTGCATTTCAGAGCAATCAAAATACCAATTCTATGCAAATGGTATTGGATAATGGACTTTTTTATGAGTTTATTCCTTTTAATGAAAACAATTTTGATACTGAAGGTGAACTTAAAAGTAATCATGAAATTTTTACAATCGACACAGTTCGGGAAAATGTGGAATATGCTTTGATTATATCCACTTCTGCCGGTGCATGGCGATATATTATTGGTGATACCATCAAGTTTACATCGTTAGAACCGTATGAAATAATAATTACAGGAAGAATAAAACATTTTCTTAATCTTTGTGGCGAACACCTCTCTGTTGATAATATCAATATGGCTGTAAAAATGCTTGAGGAGGAACTGAATATTGAAGTGCGGGAATTTACAGTTACAGGAACAAAGTACCAAAACCTGTTTGCCCATAAATGGTATATTGGCACGGATGATGATCTGGATCCGGGAATTATCAGAGAGAAAATAGATTATTACCTAAAAGTACTTAACGATGATTATCGTGTTGAACGGATTGAAGCAATAAAAGAGATGATAGTAGAAATACTTCCTTCAAAAGTTTTTTTTGATTGGATGAAAGAGAAAGGTAAAGAGGGTGGGCAGAATAAGTTTCCCCGCATATTAAAAAATAGTCAATTAGCAGATTGGGAAGCGTTTTTGAAAAGAAAATAATCTAATGATCATGGCCCCATTACTAAAGGGAATTATTTTAGGACTTGCCTTTGCAATTTTGATTGGTCCGGCTTTATTTGCCCTGTTACAAACTAGTATACACAGGGGTTTCAGGTCAGGTGTCTTATTGGCGACAGGGATTTTTCTTAGTGATTTGAGTGTATTATTCCTTTGTTATTTTGGTGTTTATCAACTTCTTGGTGAGGACCCCAGGGAAAATTTATCTTTTGGAGTAATAGGCGGGATTATACTTATCATATTTGGTACAGTAACTTTTACGAGAAAAACCCAAATAGAAGAAGATAGTGAAAACGGGATTAAAAATAAGAAACCCGGACCCGCGATTTTTTTACTTAAAGGCTTCTTTCTGAATATTGCAAACCCAGGAGTCTGGTTTATCTGGATAACGGTAATGGTCTCGATAAGTTCTGATTTTGGTACAGATATCCATGAAATTGCATTATTTGTTATTGGTGTTCTTGCAACAATCCTTGGAACAGATATCTTAAAATGTTTCATTGCTGGTAAGATCAAATCCTCTCTTAATCCTAAAAACATAAAAAAAATGAATCACATTGTCGGAATTTTCCTGGTTGGATTTGGCATCTATTTAATTGCAAATACCTTTTTTGATCTGAAAAGTATGATTCCCTTTTACAGTGCCTAAAGTGACTAAAATTTCGAATGACTAAAGTTTTTATAATTCTAGTCATTTTAGCTCATTTTAGTCACTTGTTTGTTTCCTGGAAGAACATTAGTAATTTCTAACAACCCTATTTATATTTGTAGAAACATTAACCAAACTAATTATCATGCAAACATGGCTTTATAAAAACTGGTGGGTACTTACTCTTAATGGTATTATTGCAATTCTTTTTGGGATGGTTGCAGTTAAGTTGCCAATTGTTACAATTGAAAGCCTGGTGTTTTATTTTGGGCTCATAATTTTATTATCCGGGATTATCCTGATTTTTGTTTCATTATATAATCTTAAAAAGAAAAGAAGTTGGGTAATATGGCTTCTAGAGGGTATTTTTAACACAGCAGTGGGTATAGTTATAATCTCAAGTACAGAAATTACACTTAATCTCTTTCTTGTTTTCTTTGGCATCTGGGCATTAATTTTGGGTATAGTTCAAGGAATAATTGGATTTAACCTGAAGGAAGGACAATCGGGAAAACAGCTCATATTTATCAATGCAGTTTTTTGTATTGCCCTTGGGATTATGTTGTTTTATAATCCTTTGGAAAAAGAATCTGTTTTTAAAATAATAACTGGAATAATTGCTTTAATTGCAGGAATACTTGTTATCTATTTTTCTATCAGCCTAAAGGCTTCGTCTAAAAAGCAATTAGCAGAAGAGGATTAAGATCAGGAGTGACTCTCTGCTATCCGATAAGCTGTATCCCTTTAACATTTAATTGCAAAGTAACATTTCCGTTCCATTCGTTTTCTTCGAGATGATAGCAAACCTTAAAAGGTTTGTTGGGTTCACCCTGAACGGCTTTGATTTTTTCCAGAATAAATCCTTGTTGATAAGCTATACCTTGAAATGGCAAGACTCTAGTTTGTTGGTGGACAATGTTTAATTTCAAGTGATTTTTTCCCACAATCCGGGAGTAGCCTGTATCGACCAGATCGTCTGTTTGAAAAACCGGAGACATGTTGCCTGGTCCAAAAGGAGCAAATTGTTTAAGAATTTTGTAAAACTTCTTATTGATCTTGTTGAGGTTGATTTTAGCATCTATTTCAATTTCCGGGATCAGCATTTCCTCTGTGATGGTGGAAGCGACAACTTCTTCAAATAATTGACAAAAGGCATCAAAATTTTCCGGTTTTATTGTCAGGCCGGCAGCATACTTATGTCCCCCGAAGTCATTAATATATTTTCTGCATGCATCCAGTGCGTCATAGATATCAAAATCTTTTACCGAGCGGGCAGATCCGGTTATCAGACCATTAGATTTTGTAAGAACAATTGTTGGACGGTAATAGTTTTCTGTTAAGCGGGAGGCAACAATGCCTATTACTCCTTTATGCCATTCAGGATTATATAAAACTGTGGATTTTCTGCTTTTCGAGTTTGGATCATTTTCAATAATATCCAGGGCTTCCTGGGTGATTTGAGTGTCAAGGTTTCTTCGTTCCAGGTTAAAATTATTAATCTGTTCTCCAAGCTTCACAACATAATCATTATCCTTTTCGCATATCAGTAATCTGACTGAATTTTTACCGCTTTCGATCCTGCCGGCAGCATTGATCCTTGGCCCAATTAAAAACACCAAATCAGTAATAGTAAGTTCACGATTAAAGATAAAGCCATTATCCCCTCTGGGTTTCTCCAGCCTATTGATCCTACTATATTTCAGAATAGCTTCAAACCCGGGACGGGGATCAGTGTTTATAAGTTTAAGGCCATAATATGCAAGAATTCTGTTTTCACCGTCAATTGGTACAATATCTGAAGCAATACTTACAACAACAAGATCGAGGTATTGTGTGAGATCATCAAATGGGATATTATTTTTTTGAGCATAAGCCTGAACCAATTTGAAACCAACACCACAACCCGATAATTCCTTATATGGGTAATCACAATCTTCTCTTTTGGGATCAAGAACTGCATAAGCATCCGGGATCTTATCTCCGGGGCGATGATGATCACAAATGATATAATCAATTCCCTTTTCTGCAGCATAAACCACTTTCTCTATAGCTTTGATTCCACAGTCAAGAGCAATGATCAGGGTGTAATTATTTTCATATGCAAAATCAATACTTTTTTGAGAAATACCATACCCCTCCTCATATCTATCGGGTATATAGAACAGAACTTTATCATAGATGTTTTTTATAAAAGTATAAAGCAGTGCAACTGCTGTTGTGCCATCAACGTCATAATCACCGAATATCAGAATCTTTTCTTTATTGGCAATTGCTTTTTCAATTCTACTAACAGCTTTATCCATGTCTTTCATTAGGAAAGGATCATAAAGACTACTTAACTCCGGCCTGAAAAAGAACTTTGCTTCTTCGAAAGTAGAAATTCCCCGCTGAACCAGCAGATTAGACAGGTTTTGGTCAATATTTAATACTTCAGATAAATGTGTAACAGTCTCTTTATCACCTTGTTCCTTAACAACCCACCTCTTTTGCATAAAGCTATAAATTTTTTGTAAAGATAAGAATATTGGAACTTAAATTTGACAAATCCCAATGAATTACTTAATTTTATACCTTAGTATGCTAATTCACTAAAAGATAACCCGAAAAACATGAAAAAAATAATTCTTTTAATCTCAATTTGCATTTCAATCAGTCTGACAGCTCAAAATCCTCAAGGGAAATTATTTGTTCATACACAAAAAAGCAGTATTAACGAAAAGGATGTTTTTGGATTTGTGCAATATCCCTCATTACAGTATTACACTATCGATTCCACCGAATTAACAGACATGATGATCTATAATGATAAAATTTATATTGCAAATAATGACGTTGGTATTTATTCGATTCAAACGAATCAAAAAATTGATTCTATTATAAATACAGATGCCAGACAGATTTGTAACTGGAATGATAAGCTTATAATTACGAGTCATACACAACCATATTTCAGGGTGTATGATATAATCAATAATCATAATCTTGAATATGTTATAGATACATTGAAGATCAAATATATACCCACCGATATAATTGTTTCAGGCAATTGGGCGGTTATGACCATTGATACTAATCTTGTAATTGTAGACC
>JAIOTT010000376.1 GCA_021106655.1 Bacteroidales bacterium | reverse complement strand
TACTTTATGAGTCTTCATCAGATAATACTGATTCTGAGAAGTATTTGCAGGTGATTGAAGGATATATCAAATAGGTTTTGGCTAAAGCCAGTTTGTTGTTTTGAGATTTTGTTATCAACTGGCTGAAGCCAGTTGCAATTCATTTGAATTGCCTCCAGATTTATCTGGAGCAAAGGAGGTTATTGTTTTTCAGGAATTATTATTGTTGACAACACCGCCACAAAGCCTGCCACAAAGAATGTCAGCAACCTTGATGTGATCACCTCATCCATTCCAGTGCTGATCCATAGAATAGTAAAAACCAAACCGCTAATGATTGTAAGCAAGGCAGCTCTACCATGATATTTCTTCCAAAAGAGTGTGAGCAATATTACAACTGAGAAAGTCCCTCCTATTCCTGCCCACACATAGCTCACCAGGGTAAATATCATTTCCGATGGTGAATAATACGCGACTATCAAAGCAATAACTGCAAGTGCAGCAGTTATGATACGTGAATTTAACAAACTATTCTTAACTGTTTTACCTGAAGGCATTGCCGGCTTGATAAGATTTTCGGAAAGCTCAGTAGCTGATAGAATCAATAATGAATTAGCGGTTGAAGTGATTGCGGCAATTACTCCGGTAATCAATATTGCCGCTATCACCGGAGGGAATATTTTTATCAGCACTGCCGGCAAAACATATTCCCTATCTTCGAGTCCATCAGGGCCGAAAATGGCAATGCCGATCCATCCAAGTGATAATGCACCAATATATGCAATTATCGTCCAGCCTATTCCAATATTTCTGGCGCTTTTTGCTTGCCTGGAGCTCTGAATTGCCATAAACCGCATACTAAGTTGTGGCTGACCACCAAGATATCCGAAAAACCAGGAGAACCCACCGACAATAACTATTCCTGCTGCAAAACCAGAGCTGGCCTCAATAAGGGAATTATATGCAGGACCTGCCTTTTCAAGAGCCATAGGGATGCTCTGGGCAAAAAGCTCAGGGTGGTTCGACAAATAAACTACTCCTACAATTGGTCCGATAATTAGAGCGCTTATCATCACCAGAGCCTGAATGACATCAGTATACACTACGCTTCTAAAGCCACCATATATTGTATATGGTACTATCACAATCGCAGTTATCAACATACCTACACTAGGATCAATATGAAACATGGTGTCAAGAATCTTCCCACCACCAAGAAACTGTGCTCCTACGTAAAAGAAAAAGAAAAACACTATTGTTAAACTGCCAACGATCCGTATCCATTTTCCTAAATCATTATGTTTTTTGGCAATATATTCGATAAATGTGTCAGCTTTGAATTTTTCTGCTTCCTTTTGCAGTCGCCAGGATATGGCAATCCATGCTGTCAATATCCCAACTACACATCCAAGAGCTGTCCATATCTCTGTTAATCCAGTTGCATATGCAGCACCCGGTAAACCCAACAAAGCCCATGAAGATTCGCCTGTTGCCCTTTCTGATAAGGCAGCCACCCAGCCCGGTAAATTTCTACCTCCTATGGCGTAATCTGAACCGGTTTTTACTTTCCTGCCATGGTATAAACCAAATAATATCAATAAAGTCATGTATACTAACATGACGATTAAAATCTCTGTTTGATGTTCCATAGTTCAAAGGATTTGGTTGCTGTTATGAACTGCTAGATATATTTCCAATAAGTGTAATAATACTTTAGTGGAATTTAGTGCTTTTGAGTTTTAGTGGCTATTTTATTGATTTTTTGCCACAAAAATACTAAAACTCGAAATCCCACAAAAACTTGAATAGCCATAAACTACAAATGTAAATATTTTGAAAAAAAACAGGCTTTGCTGAAAACAAAAAGATAAACTATTTTTGTAAAAGCAAAACTAACAAAATGAGAGGAGATCCACGATTATATGAATTTTTAAATTCACTTGAAATTAAGTATGATTACTATGAGCATGCTGCCGCCTTTACAATTGAGGTAGCTAAGGAAGCCTGGAAGAACATTCCGTCAACTCATTGCAAAAACCTGTTCTTCAGAAATCATAAAGGAAATAAACATTATCTTGTAATACTTGAACATGATCATCATCTTGCAGTCAAAGACCTCGAAGCAAAACTAAAGCAAGGTAAGATCAGCTTTGCTTCTCCAAAACGACTTGAAAAATATCTTGGACTAACAGGGGGCTCAGTCTCTCCTTTTGGTCTGATTAATGATGAAAACAATGATGTACATGTGTTCCTGGATTTTAATCTTAAGAAATCAAAAAAGATCAGTTTTCACCCAAATATCAATACAGCATCGATAGTAGTATCATTTGAGGATTTTGAGAAATTTCTCAGGCAGACAAGTAATACTTTTGAGTACATTAAGTTATATGAAGAATACTAAGAAATTTATAAATCAATAAATTCTAAATATGAAAAAAATATTCCTTTTCCTTTTCTCTATAATTTCAATCAGCCTTATTGCACAGCATGCTAATACAAAATTCATGATGATATTTGAAGATTGTCAGCTTGAAGATTTCAAAACAAAAGCTGATAAAGCGCCATCATTTATGGGAGGTACAGAAGAACTTAGCTATTATTTCACAACACATTGCAAAAAACATATGTCAGAAACAGTACTGGAAGGAAAAATCTTTATTCAGGTACTAATTGATAATACAGGTAATCCATGTTGCAGACAAATAGCAAATAAGACAGGAGAAGATATTTCGGAACTGGAATTAAAAAAAGCTATTAATGAGATGCCCGTGTGGGAAGCTGCAGTAGTTGATAGTAATAAGGTTAATTTCTCTGCATTCCTGATACTAACTCTTTCTAACGGACAATGTAAGGTTACATATAATAAATCTGAAAAAACCAAAGAAAAAAAAGAATATAATATCCCGTACTACAGCATTGATGGAGCACTGAAGCATATAAAGCATGCCTACATTCTTAATTTACTTAATAAAGAATTAAAAGAACTTGATCCTGATATAGGTAAACTAATCTACCTGACAGAATTAAACCTGGCACAAAATCAGCTAAAAAAACTTCCTAAAGAAATCGGACAACTTTCAAAGCTCGAACTCTTATACATTTCAGGCAATCAGCTTGAGTCACTACCATCACAAATAGGAGAATTGGTAAACTTAAAAGCTTTGCTTTTAAACAAAAATCAGCTTAAATCCTTACCTAAGGAAATCGGTAAATTAAAAAATCTCAGAATGTTAAATGTTTCAGACAATAAGATGTCAGAAAAGACAATCGAAAAAATTAAAGCTCTCCTACCCGATTGCCATATCATTCAATAGACAATTAAGAGTCTGTTCATAAAGTCCAGATTAATATAAAAAATACGTAGAGCATAGAGGTGTTTTAAATAATTTACGTGATTTACTTGTTAATATAATGCGTTATTATTATATTTACGAATTAATTCAATCAGTTTGTTTCATTTGATTAAAACAGCTTTTATGAAAAATTTGATACTGTTGTTAATACCGGCCTTTTTTGTTTTATCTTCATGCCAGGAAAAAGAATGCATAGATTTAAATAAAGAAAAAGAGAGTGTAGAACTCCTTCTTGAGAAATATGTAATTGCCAATGAAGATCAGAAAATTGAGCTAGCTGAAGAGATCTGGGCTGATGATGAACAAATTGTAGCTTTTGGAACAAGTTCAGATGAAAAGTTTGTTGGATGGAAAGCAATAAAAACTATTATTCAAAAGCAATTCGATAGCTTTTCAAATACTTATATATCCGTTAGTGATCAAAAAATAAATATCAACTGTACAGGAAATACTGCATGGTTTTCGGAAATAATTAATTACAACTTCATTCACGATAGTATCCCTCTCAGCTATGAGGGTATAAGGTATACAGGTGTATTAGAAAAGAGAGACGGAAAATGGGTTATAGTCCAATCTCATATGTCAATCCCAAATAATGATTAGCTAAATTTTATCCTTTCTGGAGCAGAATCAGGAGGCTCCACTCAGCAAAGGTTGTTGTTATTCCTTTTTCTTTGAATCAATAATTATCGTTACCGGTCCATCATTTACAAGCGATACATTCATCATCGCGCCAAACTCACCCGTCTGAACATGTCGGCCAGTATTAAATTCAAGAGATCTTTTAAACTCTTCATATAAAGGAATTGCTGTTTCAGGTTTTGCAGCTTTAATATAGGAAGGGCGATTACCTTTTTTCGTACTTGCATGTAACGTAAACTGACTGATAAGGAGGATATCTCCACCAACCTCCGTAATTGGAAGGTTCATAACTCCATTTTTATCCGCAAAGATCCTGAGCCGGGAAATTTTCCCGGAAAGCCAATCTATATCCTCTTTAGCATCATCCTCTTCAATACCAACAAGTATAAGCATTCCAAGCTTAATACTGCCTTTAATTTCATTTTTTATTTCTACAGATGCTCTTGAAACCCTCTGAATAACTACTCTCATATAAACTTGTATTCACAAACAACAATAACAATTTAACAATATAACAATTTATCTTCTTCTAAATTCATCATCTTCAAGAATATTCAAATAGTTCTTATATCTGAACGCGCTGACATCTCCCTTTTCCAGAGCCTCTTTCACAGCACATCCGGGTTCATGAACGTGAGTACAATTATTATATTGGCAGCTGGGGCTGAGCTCTCGCATTTCAGGAAAACGTTCCCACACCTCCTCCTTCTTGAAATCTACCAGTCCAAATTCTTTTAGTCCGGGTGTATCAATAATATATCCACCAAATGAAAGTTCCAACATTTCTGCAAAGGTTGTAGTATGCTTGCCCTTCTTATGGTAGCTTGAAATATCGCCGGTTTTCAGGTTTAGCCTTGGTTCTATTGCATTGATCAACTCCGATTTGCCAACACCTGAATGCCCGGCCATCAGGCTAACTTTATCAGTCATTACTTCCTTAACAGCAGCAAGATTATCGCCCCTTAGAGCAGACACAGCAATACAAGGGTAACCAATCTTTGAATAAACTCTCGTAACTTCATCATGTTGCTTTTGTATTTCAATATTATATAGATCTATCTTATTAAATACAATAATTGCCGGAATATGATATGCCTCTGCTGTAACAAGAAAGCGGTCGATAAAACCGGTTGAGGTCCTGGGATGTGTAAGTGTAACAATCAATATCGCCTGATCAATATTGGCAGCAATGATATGAGATAATTTTGAAAGTTTTGTAGCTTTCCTGATGATATAATTATGCCTTTCCATAATTTCAATGATGAGACCACTTTCTTCATTAGGAAGTTCAATAAACATTACGTGATCACCAACACATACTGGATTAGTCGATTTTATTCCTTGAATCCGGAATTTTCCTTTAATCCTGCAATTGATTTGCTTGCCGGTAGATTTTTCCCGGACAACATACCAGCTGCCTGTAGACTTTACAACTATGCCTTCGAAATTCTTGCTCAAGATTATTTTTTTAGCTGAAGTTATAATGTTTCCGTATACTCTCTTTGATATCCCACACACACTTTAATCCATCTTTAAAGGTAACAAAGTCGCCGGGGTTTATTGAATACTCTCCTTCGTCTGTTTCAACCACAACCTTTCCTTCAAGGATAAGGCATTCTTCATCACCATTGTATTCCCAATCAAATCTTGACACTTCTTTTTCCCATATTGGCCAGTTTTCAATTCCTCTTTTTTCAATTTCTTCCCGACTTAGTTTT
>JAIOTT010000066.1 GCA_021106655.1 Bacteroidales bacterium | reverse complement strand
TTTATCCTTAGTAATTAAGATTTCCGGTGTAAAAATAATTTCAGCAGTATTATAGTCGATAATATAATCATTTTCCTGTCCACGTGTTAATAATTGCCCGTCTATAAAAACTTTCTCTGTCCCGGCTAGCACAATAATATATAATTCGTTTTCATTTCCTCTTAGTCGATATGGCCCCCGATTTCCTTCAATTCCCTGAATATTATTTCTTGCAAATTTTCCTTTTGATAAAGCAGCTGCTGCATGTAAATTCATTATTCCACGAGATTTGGTATTTATGTTGAATTTGGTCTGGAAGTCTCCTCCCTGAACTTTTTTAAAGAAATTCATGAAATAGCTTCGTGGCCTGTTAAGTTCAAAATCACCTGCAATAAGTTTTGAATTTTTCCCTGACAGTTGAATATAAACTTTATCAAAATCCTGTATGTACTGAGTGTTTCCATAAGGTTGTATTGGCATGTTATTGTCAGTGATTGCTGCAAGTATCTCTACTTCTTTGCTTAGTTTACCTGATAATTGCAGATTAAGATTTGAATTAACAACTACATCCTGATTATTTCCAAAATTGATCCCGCGTGAAATACTACCACTTTTATTTAAACCATCGAATTCGAATATATCAGGAGACTTCTTTTCTGGACTAAACTTAAAAGGATTATAGGATCCTGACCCATCAGGTACAATAATTGACTTGTTCTTATTGTAGTACTGTCTCGAAAAATCATAAGGAAAGTATCTGTAACAAATAGTATATGTTTTATCAGTCAAAGCTGAGATATCTTTAAAGTATAATCTTGAGTCTGGAAAGTTAATACTGAAAAGGCTATCATCCAGATAACTACCAATGGAGTTTTTAATATAAAAGCTACCTGGAATAATACTCAGAGTATCAATGCTGATCGTGTCAGAAGTTATATTAATATTTCGACAGCGCAGGTTATTCAAATCCTGAGCCTGTGTAAGGACAGCAAATAAAATAAACCCCAAAGCATATGACAGGCTAAGTTTTTTCAAATCCGGGAATGAATAAGATGCTAAAATAAATAATTATGATCAGAACTTCAAGATGGTTTTTTAACAATATTAGTATGAACGACAAATGCTTATAATAATTATTGTAACTTATTTTGAGTCTGTCTATAAATATAAACTACTACTATTTATCTCTTCAATTTTTACCCCCTCTAACTCCCCCTAGGAATAGTGGGAGAACACTTATAAGCCCTTCCCTACTTGTAGGGAGGGGTTGGGGAGGGTAAAAAATATTATTAATCATTCATAACTTGTTTAATAAGTTGGTTATATGGATATTTCAATTCTTGATTCATAATATTTAGTATTGCCTTGAAAATTAATTTTAAATTATTATTGGATATGGAAAAATTATTTACTTTTGCCGGCCTTTAATGAGTGATATTTAGTTGATATTGTAGTTAAGAGATTTATTATAAGTAGTTTAAGTTATTATTTTTATATAAAGATAAAGGAGGATTTATGACTTTTGTACCTAAAGACAAATTGTTTTCAAAGAAGTGGTTTATTTCATACAGCAAAATAATTATTGGATCATTTATTTTAGCTGCGGGTTTTGTGTTTTTTATCTCACCATATACTATCGTTCCAGGAGGTGTTTATGGGATAGCTATTGTAATTCATTCTGTTACAAAAGGGATGTTTTCGTTTGCTCCGGATGGACTCCCTATAGGTTTAACAGGGTTAATACTGAATATTCCTTTAACAATTATAGGGATTAAGGTTTTGGGACCTCGGTTTGGATTCAAAACAGTTTTAGGCTTTGTTTTAACATCAGTTTTTATGGATGGCCTGACATATTTCTATGGAGATGCCCCCCTAGTCATGGATGATGCTTTGTTATCTTCTGTTTTTGGTGGTGTTTTGTTAGGATTAGGTCTTGGCTTAATTTTTAAATCCAAAGCAACGTCAGGAGGATCTGATATAATTGCAATGATCATTAGTAAATATACAAAATTACCATTGGGCCAGTTAATGATTTACGTTGATTCTGTTATTGTACTGGTTGGTTTAATAGCCTTCCAGGACTGGAAAATTCCTCTTTATTCATGGATCGTTATTTTTATAACCGGGAAGGTTATTGATGTAGTGCTTGAGGGAATTAGTTATGACAAATCTTTAATGATTATTTCAAAAAAGCATAAGGAAATACGTGACAAAATTATTAATGACCTGAACAGAGGTGGAACATATATACAGGGAAAGGGGATGTACGACAATTCAGACAAGCCTGTTATATTTACTGTTGTTAACAGGAGGGAACTTGCAATATTGGAATCGTTTATTAATGAAATTGATCCGGATGCATTTTTAACAGTTCACAATGCTAATGAGATTCTTGGAGAAGGTTTCAAGTCATTGAAAGAAAAAATAGAATCGTAAAAATAAGGTTCTTTGTATTAACTAATCGAATAGCTTAATGATATCATTTGCATTTGCAAATATCAGCAGTGAGAATAATAAAATCATTCCGACTACTTGTGCATATTCCATGAATTTATCTCCCGGTTTTCTTCTGGTAATTATTTCATAAAAAAGGAACATAACATGGCCACCATCAAGAGCAGGAATAGGGAGCACATTTAATATTGCAAGCATAATTGAAAGGAAGGCTGTTAAACTCCAGAATGCATGCCAGTCCCATATTGGAGGGAAAATATCTGCGATAGAGATAAACCCACCAACTGATTCGTAAGCTTTAACCTCGGGAGAGAATAAAAGTCTTAGTTGTTTAAAATAGTTGTTAATTCCTTTAACAGCTTTATTTAAACCCGCCGGAAATGCTTGTACTATTGAGTAATCTTTCTTTTTAAAAGTAAAATAATTATCAAGGGATTTTCCGTGTATGCCAACAAGTCCGTTTTCTCCAACGCTTACATTTTTTCTAAGTGTGTCGATATCTCTGATAATAACCATAGAAATTTCTTCACCTTTATGCTCAAGAATTTCATTTCTGAACTCATCAAAAAAGACAGTGTTTACGTCATTAATACCAATGATTTTATCATCTATCATAATTCCAGCATCTCTGGCTGGAGAGTTTTTCGAGAACTTCTCAACCTCAAAAGGGAATCGGATACCAATAAAATTGACTGATTTTGTTTTGATGAGTTTTCCAATAAATTCAGGAGGAATATTTATTTCATGTTCGGATTCTTCTCGAATGATCTGTATTGTTTTAACATCATCGAGAATTATCTTGGCTGGGATTTCTCTAAATATCTCTACAGCTTCACCATCTATCGAAATAATTTTATCTCCGTTACGTAATCCGGCTTCCAAAGCAAGCGAATCACAGGTAATACCATATTTAACTTCTTTGGTTGGAAGATATTCTTCACCCCAGAAAAAAAGCATGAAAATATAAATAAAAATGGCAAGAATAACATTAACAATAACTCCGCCAAGCATTATAATAAGTCTTTGCCAGGCAGGCTTGGAACGGAACTCCCACGGTTGAGGTGGTTGTTTTAACTGCTCCTTGTCCATTGACTCATCAATCATACCGGATATTTTCACATATCCTCCAAGGGGTAGCCATCCGATTCCGTATAAAGTTTCACCTATTTTAATTTTCAATAAAGAAAACCAGGGATTGAAAAACAGGTAGAATTTCTCCACTCTTGTTTTGAATATTTTTGCTGCAGTAAAATGTCCAAATTCATGGAATATTACCAATATTGATAAACTCAGAATTAGTTGTGAGGCTTTTATTAAGATTTCCATTTATGATCAAATTTTTTTAATAAGTTCTTCGGCTTTTTTTCTTGCTTCAGTGTTCGTGGCAATAAGGTCTTCAAATGTCGGATTTTTGATAAACTCAACTGATTGTATACTTTTTTCTAATATATGTGGTATATCTAAAAACCCAATACGATCATTTAAAAAAGCATCTACTGCGATTTCATTTGCTGCATTTAAGATGCAAGGCATACTTCCTCCATTTTGAAGAGCTTCATAAGCGAGTGCAAGATTACGAAATTTTTTTATATTGGGAGTTTCAAAATTTAGTTCGGGATAATCCAGGAAATTAAAACGTGGAAATTTTGTTTTTAACCTCTCCGGATATGACAAGGCATAAAGAATTGGTAGCTTCATATCCGGCAGGCCCATCTGCGCTTTCATAGAACCATCTTTGAACTGGACTATTGAGTGTATTATTGATTGAGGGTGAATTATCACTTCTATTTGATCTGCTTGCAAACCGAATAACCATTTGGCTTCAATTACTTCAAAACCTTTATTCATCAGGCTTGCGGAATCGATTGAAATTTTCTGCCCCATATCCCAGTTTGGATGAGCAAGTGCGTCTTCTTTTTTAACACCTTTAAGGTAATTAATATCCTTCCCCAGGAAAGGACCCCCTGAAGCAGTCAGGTAAATTTTTTCAACACTATTGCTATTCTCACCGATAAGGCATTGAAATATTGCAGAATGTTCTGAGTCAACCGGGTAGATTCTTACATGTTTCTTTTCTGCCATTTGCATAATGATCTCTCCGGCAACTACAATAGTTTCCTTGTTTGCAAGGGCAATATGCTTTCCGGCCTCAATAGCTGATATGCTTGGTTTAAGACCGGCAAAACCAACAAGAGCTACAAGAACAATATCAATAGTGTCCATTTCTACTATTTGAGAAATAGATTCTTCTCCGGCAAATATCTTTATTCCTAAATCATTTAAGGCTTCAAATACCTGTAGATAATAATCTTCATTGCCAATGACTACAGCGTTTGGTTTAAATTCTCTGGCTTGTGAAATTAATAGTTTTATATTGTTTTGGGCAGTAAGGACCTCCAGCTCAAAAACATCAGAATGTTGCCTGATAACTTCAAGTGCTTGAATACCAATCGAGCCGGTAGATCCTAATATTGCTATTCGTTTCTTCATTGCAGGTATAAACTCCTTAATACTTTGTCCTATAAATAAATTGTTATAAGTTATATGTTATTAGTTATTAGGAATATGTAAGAGTTTTTAATCATTTAACTTATAACGTATAACAAATAACTTTTTGCTTTTAGAAAGTTAAATAATCTCTTGGATTAATAGGTTTACCATTAAACCACAGTTCAAAATGCAGATGTGGCACGGTGGATAATTCACCGCTTTCACCTATTATGGCTATAGGTTACCCTGCTTTAACAACATTTCCCTCTTTTTTTAATAGTGAAGAATTATGTTTGTATACAGATATTAAGTTTCGTTGATGTTGAATTCCGATTATAAATCCTGTTTCCAGAGTCCAGTCGGCAAAGATTACGGTACCATCAAGAGTTGCCTTAATGGCATCATTTCTTTTTGCCACGATATCTACACCATAATGATTTTCAGCGGGATTAAAATTATTGGTGATAATTCCTTTAAGTGGAGTAAAGAAATTAAAATTAGCTATTGATGTTACTTTTCCTTTGTACAATTCTTCAGGCTCATTATAAAATGCGATATTATATTGATCCTGGCTTTCCATTTCAGCTCTCAATAATGAATCTTCAACTGATCTCTCAAGTTTTATGCTGTCGTAATTGGCAGTCGATTCAGGTAGTTCCGGCAAAGCTTCAACAATCTCTTTGCCGCTAATAATATTATTAATATTATGAATGTATAAGTCATTTACCCTACACGTTTGTTCCAGAGAATCGGCTCTAAGCTGTAAGTCGTAGATGTTTTTCTGTAAGCTTACATCAGTATACCCGGGGATATACTCACGCAGAGGTGTGAAAGCAATGATGTAAATAGTAAGAATAATTAAAAGTATCGCAATTGCTCCTGTAAAAACAAATACATTTAAGCGTGATAGCCTGAATGATAATCTCTCTTCATAAGTTTCATCATTCATAATTACCAGACGGTATTTGTTTCGAAGCTTATGAATCCACTTTTTCTTTTTATTTTTTTCTTCAACAGGCATCAATAGAGAATTTTATAATATCCGGGTGCAAAATATGTTAGAAGTACTTAAAGTATTTAGAGTATTTAGAGTATTTAGAGTATTTAAAGTGTTTGGAGTTTTTGTCTAATTGTGATCGTGATGAAAATAGTTTACTAATTTATTTGGTTTTGAAAAAAATAAAATAATTTTGCACAATTATAGTTATTAGGACGTAAACTGTTGTTGTTTGTCGTTATTGTATTAGAAATAAGTTAATTGATCATTAAGAGATTTATTAGAACATTAGGCCTTTCGGCCATTATTATTGCAGCTATTTTTGTTAATTCCTGCTCTACCAAGAAAAATACGTTCACAAGCAGGGCATATCATAATCTTACTGCTCATTATAATGCTTATTGGAATGGGAACGAAGCCTTAAAAGCAGGGGTGTTTGAATTGAGTAATATTACTGCTGATAATTATAATAAAGTCCTTCCGGTATATAATTATGGTACTAAAGCCGAAGCACAGTCTGTTGGTCCTTATATGGACAGAGCCATTGAAAAAGCAACCAAAGTTATCGATCGACATTCCATATATATAAAAAGAAAGGAACATGTTAAATGGATTGACGATAGTTACCTATTGATGGGAAAGGCCTTTTTCTATAAAAAGGAATATAAAATGGCTAAACGTACATTCGATTTTATTGTTAGCAGGTACAGGAAAAATCCTATTATTTATGACGCAATGCTATGGAAAGCCAGAACTCATAACCAACTCGATGAATTCAGCCAGGCTGAATCATTGCTTGATCTGGTTCAAAATAAAATAAACCGAAAACAAGCTTATGAAAAGCTTAATAAGGATTTGGCTTTAATATATGCGGATTTTTACATTAGTCAGGAAAACTATCCTCCGGCTCTTGAACATTTATTAAAAGCAGTCAGGTTAACAACTAAGAGACAATTAAAATACCGCCTGAATTTTATTATAGCCCAAATTTATCAAAAAAGAGGAATGCTTGACCTCGCTTCAGATCATTATAGAAAGGTCATCAAGCGCAATTGTCCTTATATCATGGCATTTAATTCCAAGATCAACCTGGCGAAATGTTATGATGCAGCTAGCGGCGATAGCAAGCAGCTTATTAAAAGGCTTGCGAAAATGCTCAGGGATGAGAAGAATAGTGAATATTTTGATCAGATATATTTTGCATTAGCTGAAATATCTTTTAAGGAAAATGATATTCCTGTAGCAATTGAGTACCTTAAAAAATCTGTTAGTACAAGTGTTTCAAATAATCATCAAAAATCTATTTCTGCTTTAAGACTTGCTGATATTTATTTTGAGGAGCCTGATTATAAGCTGGCTGAAGCTTATTATGATACTACCATGCAGGTTCTTCCAAGCGACTACCCCGATTATGATATAATAGCAAATAAAGCTCAATTACTTTCTGATCTGGTGGATAACCTTGAAATTATCAGTTTAGAAGACAGCCTGCAGAAACTTGCCGGAATGACAGAGGAAGAGAGAACTAAAATTATTGATGATATAATTGCTGAGATAAACCGTCAGGAGCAACTCGAAAGAGCAATGGAGATGGAAATGCAGAGAGGACTGGGCTTTTTAGAGCAGACAAATCGTCAAACGAATAGAAATATGCAAACAGGAGGAGGATGGTATTTCTATAATACTTCGGCTATGAGTTTTGGATATACTGAATTCATGAAAAAATGGGGGAAAAGAAAACTGGAGGATAATTGGAGATTAAGTAATAAACAAATAATGTCGATGGATTTTGGAGAAGATGGTATTGCTGCTGGCGATTCTCTTTTGGCCGACAGCCTGAGATTAGCTAATGACCCCAAAAAGCGAAATACTTATCTGAAAAATATTCCTTTATCTGATGAACTTATGGCAATTTCAAACCAGAAAATTATTAAAGCTTTATTTGATCTGGGTGTAATATATCAGGAAGGTCTGAATGATTATGGGAAGTCAGTAGAGTCTTATGAGGAACTTCTGGAGAGATACCCAAACGACAGCTTATATGAATTAAAAGTATTTTATCAGCTATATAAACTTTATGCAGAACTAGGTGAAAGCCCAAAGTCTGATTTTTATAAGAACCAGATCCTTACCAAATATCCTGATAGCGATTATGCAAATATTATTCTTGATCCGGATTATTATAAGCAAATCCAGGCGAGTAAAGACCTTGCTTCAAAACTTTATAAACAAACTTATCTTGCATATCAAAACAGGGAGTATGCTGTTGTTATAAATAACAGTAATGAAGCTCTTAATAATTATTCTGACATAGAGCTTCTTGCAAAATTTTCATATCTGAAAGCTTTGTCGCTTGGAATTACAAACAGTGTGGATACTTTAAAATCTTCGCTGGAAGGCCTGCTGTCAACCTATCCCGGGAGTGAAGTGATGCCACTCGCACAGTTAATTCTTGGACGTCTTACTGGTGTTGATACTATCGTTTCTTCAGGAGATGGGACTATAGCCGGAGGCTCTACGGGAACTCAAACAAACTTTAATATATATAGCTATGATGCAGGAGCAATCCATTTATATGCATTAGTAGTTAATATTAAAGAAGTTAATATTAATGCCCTGAAGATTAAGATATCTGACTTTAATGCAAAGTATTATAGTCTTGACAAACTTACAATAACAAGTGTTTTTCTTGATGATATGCATCAGATTGTAACTGTAAGTAATTTCTCAGATAAAGACAGGGCGATTAATTATTACGATGCTATTAACCGGAGTGATTATATTTTCACTAAACTTAAAAATACTGATTATAAGGATTTTGCGATATCAGTTGATAATTATCCGGTGTTTTATAAAAACAGGGAGATTGAGCAATATATGAGTTTTTATCAGGAGAATTATCTGAATAATTAAGATTCAAAACACAAAAGAAAATTCCCTATCTTTGTTTGATCTAAAAATCAGCGATTGTTAACTAGAAAAAAGAAAATAAAAATGGCAAAGAATGTTGAAATAGATTCTCAATCTATCAATACTATTGGTGCAGGCACAGTTATTAAAGGAGATATTAAATCAAGCGGAAATTTTCGTATCGATGGTACTCTTATAGGCTCAATTGATTGTAAAGGGAAAATTATAGTTGGAAATACCGGTATTGTGGAGGGTGAAATATATTGCCAGAATGCTGATTTCTCAGGAGAGATAAGAGCGAATGTTAAAGTTAGCGAATTAATGGCCTTGAAAGCCTCTTCGAAACTAGCGGGAGATATAATCACGAATAAACTGTCTATAGAACCTGGTGCCAAATTCTCAGGAAGTTGCAATATGGACAGCAATCTTCCCGGTGATCCTGGAACAAAAACTAAAGATGAAGCCAATAAGGCAAAAGAAGAAGCAGTTAAATAGCTATGCTAAATATTCAAGTATTGCCCTGCAAATGCTTGTTATAATTTTAGCAGGAGTTTTTGGAGGCTATAAACTTGATGAACTCCTGAAGATACAATTTCCGATTTTCACACTTATCTTTTCCCTATTGTCAGTTAGCCTCGCAATTTATGTTGTCATTAAAGATCTTTTGAAGAAATAAGCAAAATCTATGATTATAAGTTTCAAAACACATATCAGGAATTTGATGGTTTTTACAATCATTATTGGAATATTATCCTATGCCTTGACTTTTATTCTTCCTGAAAATTATATTACACCAACTCTCCCTTATCTGATAATTTTCTTTTTCTCGGTAAATTTGATAGTACATTCTATGTTAAGAAAAGCAGAAGAGAAAAAATCCCGAAGGTTTATTTCTAATTATATGCTTGCTACATTTTCAAGGTTTTTTCTGTATCTGATTGTAATATTAGCCTACGTTTTCATCAATCGCCCTGATGCAGTTCCTTTTATTGTCACTTTCTTTATTTTTTATGTGATCTTTTCGGTTTACGAGGTTATTACGATACTTCCACGATAACATAATGTTAATTATGCAAATCAAGAGGTGAAAAAAGCTTTTTTTGCCGCAAATGCGCTAATTAGAATTATTTTCTTTCTGTGATAATCTGTGAAATCAGTGGCGTTTTTTCTTTGATACTTTGTGTTATTTTGTTTAATATGATCTCAATCCTTGATTCGCATTAATTTTTAATTTCCAGGCTGTTGATGCAAAATATTTCGTACCTAACGGCACTTGACGCTAATATGAGCTTTGCTTTTTACCAATATGTAGTCCCTCTGGGACTTTTGAAAAAAATGAGAGATATGGCTAGTTGTGATGCGGTGGTGTAGAAATCATTTATTTTTCTTTGTCACTATTTATTGCAAATTCCCTGATGTCAATCGAATTCCATCCATCATGATCATAAACGGATAGTCTTTTGTAACCAATATCTTTTAGTGTTTGCAATGCAATGTCGAAACATGAATCTAACTCAGAAGGTTTGTGTGCATCGGAGCTGATGGTTACAGGTATTCCAAGCATATATGCCTTTTCCAGAACCTTTACTCCGGGGAACAAAGAAGGTGATCGTTTTTTATAGATACCCCTGGTATTAATTTCTATGATGTTTCCTTTGGTCTGAATAATTTTGAGTGTTTTATCCACCAGTTCCTGATACCACCTCTCATCTTCAGTAAAAAATCTGTCCTGATTATGCATTTTTATTTTATCAATATGTCCGATAATATCGGGTTTTTGGGTAAGTATCATTTGGATGATCTGCTCATAATATGCTTTAACAGCTCTTTTTATATTGCCATCAAACAATTCCTTTAAGCCCTGATCATAGGTTTCTGTTTTTGGTCCGTCGATGAACCAGATTCGATCATTGGTTGTGTTAGGGATAAGATGTACAGATCCAATAGTATAATCAAGCCGGCAAAGTTTCTTGAAAAAACTGAATTCTTGAGATAATCCCGGGATGTAATCCAGTTCAAGAGCAAGGAATATCTTTATCTTGTCTGCAAATTTTGTTTGGAGATCCCTGATAGTATCACAGAATTTACCAAGGTATTTATCTTTAATGGCAAAGTTATTTTCAATTGGAATTGGCGCATGACCTGAAAATCCTAAAGCAGTAAATCTTTTTCTTACAGCCTCTTCCACATAGGCAAGAGGTTCATCAGAACCGTCACAAAAACAAGTGTGTGTATGAAAATTGAATAAATACATTTTGCCTGAAAAGCTTAAAAATCTAATTATTTCTTTGTGGTTCCTTCGTGATGTACTTTGTGATAAAAAAAATTAACACAAAGGTGCACTAAGGATATTCACAAAGTGGCACTAAGAAAACCATAATCTAAAAGTGTTAATTGTAGTCTCTTACTTTAAAAACTTGCGGTCAAAGATATTGTATTTAAGTATGCAATAGATAGCCCTAAAACCATCTTTATAATTGATTTTTTTCCCTTCTGCATAGGTTCTGCCATAATATGAGATACCCACTTCATAAATACGTATGTTGGGGACCCTGGAAATTTTTGCAGTTACTTCAGGCTCAAAGCCAAAACGATTTTCTTTAAACAGTAATTTCTTAATAATATCTGACCGGAAGAGCTTATAACATGTTTCCATATCAGTTAGATTCAGATTGGTGAAAATATTAGAAAGAAGTGTCAGGAATTTATTTCCGATGGAATGCCAGAAAAATAGGATCCTGTGAGGTTCACCACCTGAAAACCGTGATCCGTAAACGACATCTGCTGTACCCATCATAACAGGTTTAAGGAGAGTGTTATATTCCTCTGGGTCATATTCCATGTCTGCATCCTGTATAATCAAATAGTCGCCGCCTGCTACATCAATACCTTTATGTATTGCAGCTCCTTTTCCCCTATTTCGTTGCTGGTTAATAAGTTCAATGGATATTTCTTTATGTGTTGACATATAGTCTTCAACTATTGCCTGTGTGTTATCTGTGGAGGAGTCATTTATAATAATGATCTCCTTTTGAATATTATTAATTAAAGATACTTCAATTACCTTATCAAGGATCTGCTGAATTGTAGCTTCTTCATTATATGCAGGAATAATGATTGAAAGTTTCATGGAGGATATATTGTTAAATTGCTATATTGTTAAATTGTTTGTGTAATGAATTACTCCCGGTAATAAACTCGTTTGACTCTTTGTGAAATGCTGGTTAATATCTCATAAGGGATAGTGTTTAAGGTTTCAGCCATTTTACTGATTGTGTTATTCTTGCCAAAAATAATAACTTCATCGCCTTCTTTGACATTTATTCCGGTAATGTCAACCATACACATGTCCATGCATATATTTCCAATTATTGGAACAAGCTTGTTATTAATAAGGACGATGCCTTTTCCATTTCCCAGTTTCCTGTTTAGTCCGTCAGCATAGCCAACAGCTATTGTAGCAATGTCAGTGTGTTTTTGCGTTGTCCATTGCCTGTTATAGCCTATTGTTTCATTAGGGTTTATATGTTTTATTTGTGAAATGGAAGATTTCAGGCTTCCGATTTGTTGCAGGTTTTCCTGTTCTGATTTATTTGCAGATATACCATACAGGCTTATTCCAAGCCTTACCATATCAAACTGTGCTTCGGGAAACCTGTTGATGCCGGCTGAGTTAAGGATATGAAGAAGAACAGGGTATTCAAGAGCCGTAGTGATCTTACTGCTCATTTCTTTGAATTGCTGTATCTGTTGTTTTGTAAAAGTGTCGTGTTTTGGATCTTCACTGGATGTCAGATGAGAAAATATTGAGCAGATTTTTATATTTTTATTTTCTCTTAATTTTGAAACCAGGCGATCAATTTCCTCTGCTTCAAAGCCCAGCCTGTGCATTCCTGTATCCAGTTTGATGTGAACTTTAAAGGAGTTTTGCCTGTTTCCATTATCTTTAATAGAATTGATCAACTGATCAAGTATCCTGAAACTGTATATTTCAGGTTCAAGATTATATTTCCGGATAATTTCAAGACTTTCTTTGTCGGGACTCATTACCATGATGGGAACATTAATTCCGGTATTTCTCAGTTGCACACCTTCATCTGCATAAGCAACAGTCAAATAGTCGATATGATGAAATTGGAGAATGTTAGCGATTTCATAACTTCCGCTACCATATGAAAAGGCTTTCACCATTGCCATTATTTTTGTTTTGGCATTGAGTTTAGAGCGGAAATAATTGAGGTTATGTACAAGTGAATCAAGGTTTATTTCAAGAATTGTAGCATGGGTTTTTTCCTGCAGAGAAGCACTTATCTTTTCAAATTCAAAGACTCTGGCTCCTTTAAGAAGGATATTCTCTTTAAAAAAGTTTGAGAATGGAAAATTGTTAAGGAAATTCTCAGTTGACAGATAAAAGGTTTTTTCCATTTTAAAATTCACGGATTGCTTGCTTATCGCCGGCCCTATTCCCACTATTTTACTCACACCCTTATTAGATAAAAGCTGCCCAACTTCATGATATAGTTCATCATCCTGCCTTCCACTTTGAAGGATATCTGATAGAATAACTGTTTTTTTGTTGTGTTGTTGCTGTTGGTCAAGGAAGTCGAGAGCAATTTCGAGAGAGTTAATATCTGAACTGTAGCTGTCGTTTATTATGGAGCAGTCGTTAATTCCTTCTTTAAGCTCCAGGCGCATAGCAACAGGATGAAGATCTGCCATCCTCAACTTTATTATTTCGTTATTGTAACCCAATAAGAGAAGAGTAAGCCAGCAATGTATGGCGTTTTCGATGGAGGCATTATCGCTAAACGGGATATCAATTTCCAGTTTTTCATTATTATATGCACCAATAATTTTTGTTTTATTCGTTTGTCGATTGATATTTAAAACATGAAGATCATTGTTACTATCCTTTCCCCAGCTGTGTTTTTTAACTTTGTTTAATTCGTAAGTATCAAGGATCTCATGATCTAACTCACGATAATCCTTACAATATATCAGTGTTTTAGCACTGTAAAATAATTTTAATTTCTCTCTGATTTTTTGTTGTTTCCCCTTAAAGTTTTCATCGTGGGCCGAACCGATATTTGTAAATATCCCAATATCCGGCCTGATAATTTCCTGAAGACTTTTCATCTCTCCTTCCATTGATATTCCTGCTTCAAATATTGCCAGCTCATTTGTAGGATCAATCTGCCATACTGATAATGGAACTCCAATCTGTGAATTATAACTTTTCGGACTTCGTATTATATTTTTATCAGGGCTCATTAACTGATATAGCCATTCTTTCACTATTGTTTTACCATTGCTGCCAGTAATTCCAAGAACAGGGATATTAAATTGTTGACGGTGGTGAGAGCAAAGATCCTGAAGTGCTTTAAGAGTGTTGTTAGTTAATATGAAATTAGTATTTGAGAGTTTATTAATATCTTCATCTTTGCTTGATATTACAAAGTTCCTGATACCATTTTTGTATAGTTCAGGAATGTATTTATGCCCATCATTTTTTTTTGTGGATATAGCAAAGAACAAACTTTTTTCAGGTGAAACAAGTTTCCGGCTATCGAATAATATATCTTTGATAACACTATCCGGTTCCGGCATATACAGCACCTTACCATTTATAATTCTGGTAATTTTTTCAATACTATAGCTTAGGGTAGAAGTCATAAATAATAGATAACTTAAGGCATTCTAGTCACTCCTCCCAAGTACTCGGGATCAGGCACTTTTATTCTCTGAATTGTTTTCAGAAATTTTTATGTCAAGAGGATCTTTGTTTAATTCTTTATGCAATTCACGGTTTTTGTATATATCACATGCAAGATATAATGCATTACGGAATGAATCCGGCGAAGCACTATCTTTTCCTGCAAGGTCGAATGCAGTACCATGAGAAGGTGAAGTTCTTACAACTGGCAAGCCGGCTGTGAAATTAACACCACTTTTACTGGCCATAGTCTTAAAAGGTATCATAGCCTGATCGTGATACATTGCAAGTATTCCATCAAATTTAGTATACTTTGAAGACCCAAAAAATCCATCAGCCGGATATGGCCCGTAAACAAGGATGTTCTTGTCAAATGCTTGTTTAATAGCAGGAATTATGATCTCTTCTTCTTCATTTCCATGTAGACTCTCATCACTGGCATGTGGATTAAGTCCCAGAATAGCAATTTTAGGTTTTCTGATTCTGAAATCCTTTATGAGTGAATCATTCAATATTTGAACTTTATCGATGATCAGCTCAGCAGTTATGCTGGGTGCAACATCCTTTAAAGGAATATGCCCGGTGATCGCTCCAACCCTAAGGTCTTCACTTACCATAAGCATTAAATAGTCTTTTGTATTAAATTTTTTTGCAAGATATTCAGTATGGCCGGGAAAGTCAAAACTAGCAGATTGGATATTACTTTTATTGATTGGCCCTGTTACAAGAACATCTATAAGATTATTATGAAGATCTTTCGTTGCTGTCTCAAGCGATAGAAGTGCAAGTTCGCCTGCAATTTTAGTTGATTTTCCAAGTTCAATCTTTACTTCCTGATCCAGTATATTATAAATATTTGGTCGCTTGGGATTTGCAAGTTCAGGTCTTTTTATCAGGTTAAAACTAAAATCAGTGATATTTAAAGATTTTCTATGATAGGATGCAATTTTTGAGGATCCGTATAATATTGGTGTAAATAATTCCAATATCTGGGAATCTAAAAATGTTTTAATAATAACTTCATAACTTATGCTATTAAGATCACCATGGGTTATTCCTATTCTTATTCTTTTTTCTTTTTCAGGCACTTTGTTCATCGCTTAAATATTTTTTACAAATATAGAACTATTATTATAAAGATATATAGGTGTAAGATATACAGGTTTAAGATATACAGATATGCAGGTTTAAAGGTTAACAAGTTCGGATGATTGTAGGTAATAATGTTAGCTTAGACTTTTCGGGAAATAAAATCGAAAAGCAGCCTGACGCCGGTACCGCTTCCACCTTGCCCTCTGTATGAGTCTTTTTTATTTAGGAATGCAGGTCCGGCAATATCGAGATGTATGTAAGGATAATCGGTGAAATGTTCCAGGAATTTTCCAGCTGTGATAGCACCAGCTTCAGGTCCTCCGAGGTTTTTTATGTCAGCAATATTTGATTTAAGATCTTCTTTATATTCATCCCAGAAAGGGAATTTAACAAGGCGTTCGTATACATTTAAGCCACTTTTTTCAAGCTCTTTAAATTGTTTTATGCACTTTGCTGACATAGCAACTATTCCTTTGGAGCCAATTGCCATCACAGCTGATCCTGTCAGAGTTGCCAGATCAATCACCAATAACGGGTCAAATTCTTTTGCATAACTTAATGCATCTGCAAGTATCATCCTCCCCTCTGCATCAGTATTTATCACTTCAACTGTACTTCCATTATGCATCTTAATGACATCACCGGAAGCATAAGCGTTACCATTAAGACGGTTATCTGTTGCCGGGATTAAGCCAATAACATGGATCGGAAGTTTCGCTTTCGAAATAGCATATACTGCCGCTGCAACTGCCGCTGCACCAGACATATCACTCTTCATATCTTCCATATACTTACCGGTCTTAATGTTCAATCCTCCTGTGTCGTATACTATTCCTTTCCCGACAAAAACATATGGCTTGTTATTGGTGTATTTTTCCGGCTTCCATTCCATAATAATAAAAGCAGGAGGGTCGATGCTTCCCTTATTCACTGCCAACAATCCGCCCATCTTCAAACTTTCAATTTTCTTCTTGTTCATTACTTCTACTTTTGCTCCACAATCTTTGCCTAAAGACTGAACTTCGCTTGCCAGTTGCTTAGCTGTCATGAAAGATACTGGTTCATTAATAAGATCCCTGCATTTGCAAGTGCTTATGAGAATAATATTTAAAGTGTCAAGCTGATTCTTTTTAATTTTAGAAGAAAACAGTTTTATTTCTCCTAAGGTGTTTAGCCTTTCATCAGTTTTTTTAAGATATTTCAGAAATTGATAGTTTCCAAGTACCATCCCCTCAGCAAAGGCAATAGTATCATCATTATTTTCTTCAACATCAATAATTGTAATCTCTTTAAGTTTATTTTCATTAAGTATTTCCTGTAACTTATTTCCTGCTTTTCGACACTCTTCCAGTCTTTTACAGGCCTCTTTTTCATCACTTAAAAACTGAATAAAAACCCACTTGTCTAGTCGGTTGAACGGAATCAGATGTTTCTTTTGTTTGTGTTGTGTTACCACATATTTTTTTTCTTTTGCATTAAGGTATCCATTCGGGATGGATTTAGTATTTTTTATTAGCAAAACAACATTAGCATTTGAAGCTATGCTGTTGGTTTTTTTGATTAGTGTTTTCATTGAGCCTTATTAATTAGGGATTAATTAGCCGTAAAGACTCTAAGGCTCAAAGAATTCACAAAGTTATATTATCATGTTTAACTTTTTTGTGACTCTTGGTGACTTAGTGTCTTGGTGGCATTTTTTATTTTAATTACAATTGCACAAAAATAGTAATTTTGCTGCCTCTATTTGAATTACATTACATGAATCTTGAAAAGCTATATAATAGATCATTGGATCAACAGGAAATATCGGTTGAGGAAGCCTGTTTCCTTTTTGAGAATGCACCGACATCTGAATTAATGCTGATTGCTGATAGCATTAGAAAAGAGTTACATCCTGATAAAATTGTAACATGGATCATCGACAGGAATGTAAATATTACAAATGTTTGTGTTTCTGGATGTCAGTTCTGTAATTTTTATAAATCCTTAAATCACCCTGAAGCTTATATCACAACTTTGGATCAGTATAAAAAAAAGATTGAAGAACTATATAGTTATGGAGGAAAGCAATTACTAATACAGGGAGGCATGCATCCTGAGCTTGGACTTGATTTCTATTTAAGGTTATTCAGGGATCTGAAGACTTTTTTTCCTGACTTAAAGCTACATGCTTTAGGCCCACCTGAGATAGTTCATCTGTCGGAAATGGAAAAGCAATCCTATAAAGAAATATTGACTACTCTTATTGAAGCGGGAATGGACAGTTTGCCCGGAGCCGGTGCCGAGATACTTGTTGAGAGAGTTCGTTCGAAGATCTCTCGGAATAAATGCACAGCAAAAGAGTGGCTGGATGTTATGAGGGCAGCTCATCACCTGGGTATTTCAACATCTGCTACAATGATGTTCGGACACATTGAAACTATTGCTGAACGTATGGAGCACCTGGTGGCAATCAGGAGAGTACAAAATGAAAAACCGGTAGATGCTATAGGTTTTGTTTCTTTTATTCCCTGGCCTTTTCAGGCTGAAGGGACAGTTTTGAAAAAACGATATGGTGTTTTCAATAAAGTTATGGCTGATGAGTATGTCAGATTGATCGCTATAAGCAGGATAATGCTTCCTAATATAAACAACATACAGGCATCTTGGTTAACAGTAGGCAAGGAGACTGCTCAACTTTGTCTTCATGGCGGGGCAAATGATTTTGGTTCGGTGATGATAGAGGAGAATGTTGTCTCAAAAGCAGGTGCTGATCACCAATTCGATATTCCTGGAATTCAGGAGGCGATCAGAGAGGCAGGTTTTGAGCCACAATTGCGGAATCAGAGGTTTGAGTTTATTGAGTTGTTGAATCGTTATTGCTAATATCCAATCCGTTTTCTGTCTTTGTATTCTTGCTCTAATTGTTTTGACTTTTCAAATTGTTTTAAATATTCAAAGATGACAAGGATATGATTGTCATGTTCTGTAAGTTTATTTTGTACCTGTTCAAGCTGGTGGATAATATCTTTATGTATGTACATTAATTCCCTTACTTTGACAAAAGTATCAATGATTAACATGTTAACCTTATCAGCTCTATCACTTCGCAGAACACTTGACAACATTAATATACCATGCTCAGAAAAAGCATAAGGCAAATATTTCATGTGCTGCCCCCTATTTAAGGTCACATTTTGTGACCTTAAACGGCTGTATTCTTCCTGAGTAAGTTGAAACATATATCTCTCAGGAAACTTCCCGATATTTCTTTTAACTTGTTGATTCAATACCTTCGTTTCAACCTGATACAATTCAGCTAAATCATGGGAGAGCATGACCTGTTTACCTCTGATATTGTGAATTCTACTCACAATGATCTCTTCAGCAATATCAATTGTATTATTTTTTGAATCCATTCTATAACATTTTAAAAGTATAAGCTACTTTATATTGAAAATCATTAAATATTAGTTATTATACTTAGAAATAACCACTTCTGGATAATTCATTAGCTTAGTATATAATAATATTAAAAGGTAATCACTAATCGGGTAAATAATTTTACATCAATGCAATTATGAAAGCAATGATTCTTATCATTCTATCGGGATAATGCAATTACAAATTACAGTTTATTTTGGAGCGGAGTCTGGAGACTCCGCTCAGCTAAGAGGCGATCAAAGAGGCAGGTTTTGAGCCTCAACTTAGAAATCAGAGGTTTAATTTTTTATAAACCTGACAGAAGAGGCTTTAAAAGATATCCAGACTTTTTTCCCTTCTCCCAGTTTGAGTTCTTCAAAAGATAATTCAGTAAGCAGAACAAAAAACTTAACACCAATATCAATAATAACTTCTATTCCTGTGTTTTGAGGGATGGTTTCTGTAATAATTCCTTCAAAATTATTGCATGCACTTGATTGAAGTTTGCTTTCAGAAATGATTATATCTCTTCTACGGATCAAAATGTGTCCTTCACAGTTTTGTTCCTCACTTAGCAAATTTATTTTAATATTCTCATTTATTAAGGCTGTTGCATTATTGTCCGGAGGTTCTTTTATTAGCTTGGTTTTGAAGAAATTTTTTATCCCTGTCATTTTTGCGACGAACTCATTTCCGGGATATTGAAAAACTTCTTTTGGTGTTCCTTGTTGAACAATAGTTCCATCATGAATAACTGCAAGACGGTTTGCCAGAGATATTGTCTCTTCAAAATCATGTGTTATATGTATTATTGTCAATCCCTCTCTGTTTAGCTTCCGGAGTAAAGTTCTCAGGCCTTCTTTTAATTGTACATCAAGTGATGATAATGGCTCATCCAGAAGGAGGCAATCAGGCTCCATTGCCAGAATACGGGCTAAGGAAACACGCTGCAACTCTCCTCCCGACAAAGTTGAAGGATCTCTGTGTATCAAATGGGAAATGCTGGCTTTTTCTGCATATTCTGACACTCTTTTATTCCTTTCAGCTGAGCTAAGCTTTTTCAATCGCAAAGGATAGGCAATGTTATCTTTTACTGAGAGGTGTGGAAAGATGGCATAATCCTGAAAAAGCAGACCTATCTTACGATGATGAATATTTTTATTAGTGATATCCTCGCCTTCAAAAATGATAGTTCCGGAATCCGGTTTTATAAGTCCTGCGATCAATTCAAGCAGTAATGACTTACCAGCACCTGAAACCCCAAGTATCATAAAATAGTCACCTTTTTCAACATTAATGCTGAAATCTTTAATGGCAAATTCCTTATATATCTTAGTTATTTTTTTGATTTCCAGCATTTTTATTCTCTTTAGATAATAAGCGTAATGCAATAAAAAAGATAAGAGCAACAACAATAAAAATAACAGAAACCGGTCGAGCATACTTTAAACCAAATGCACCAAATCTTTCATAGATGAGAACCGGTGTTATCATAGGATGATAAGCAACAATAATTACTGCACCGAATTCACTCATTCCCCTGGCAAACATCATTATCAGTCCTGATATAATATTTCTCCATGCCAAAGGGAGAGAGATGGTAAAAAACACACGAAGAGGTGAAGCGCCTAAATTTAGTGCGGCTTTTTCCAGTCTTATCGGGACATTTGCAAAACCATCCCTTGCTGCATTCATGAGAAAGGGGATACTTACAAAAGCCATCGCAAGTGAAATCCCGATAGGATGTCCAACAAGGTTTAATCCAAACATCGAGGCAAACTGTCCAACTGCGGAATCTCTGGAAATAAATCCCAGTATGGCAATACCTGCCGCTGAATGTGGAATAACTATTGGCAGGTCAATAATACCCAGAACAAGACGCTTAAACCTGAAATTTCTTTTGGCAAGCAGATAGGCTAAGGGTATTGCAGCAATAGCAAAACATAAGGTAGCTGCCATAGATGTCATTAGTGTTAACCAAATACTCCTCTGAACTTCCGGATCAGCTGAGGTCTCGATTATGTTTCCTGGAGATGTAGAAAAGAACAGGCCGGCCAATGGTGCAATGATGAACAATAAAACCAGACCACCTAAGGCAGTAAATAGCAGGTTTATGTTTCTTTGATCACTCAATATTAGGTTGCGGGTTGCAAGTTACAGGTTGCTGGTTTAACGGGTTTGAGTTTTAAAATATATTCCGTTGACAGACTTTATTGCTCGGTCGGAGAAGAAATCAAATGAAGGAAACAGCCTGAATGCCCCACCATCCATATTTGACGGGTCATAAATTAGCAGAAGCCCGGATTGATCATTCCTGTTAAATATCTCACTAAAAGTAAATACGCCTCGATAACCATCTTCAGCAGAAATTATAAATATTCCCTGACAGATATTTTCTTTTGTAACAGATAGATCTTCTTTTAGAATATCCTTTAATAAAAATCCATTAAAAGGTGTGGTGCTGTGTATGCCTCTGCCACGGCCATAAAAGATGGTTTCATATTCAATCTCATCAAGTCCTTTAGGAATAGTTTTGATCGTCCGGATATTTTCCTTGTCGATAAACAGAGATATTTCAGAAGCATACATGGGCTTTAGCCCCTTTCTGACTATAAGTTCAATATCATCAGAAATAATTGAGATCTTAACCGGATTTGTAATGTTTCTTTCTGTCAATAGATCATGTGATATAATCAGTTTGGTTGTTTCTGGTAGTGGCCAGAGATCATTTGTCTTTGATGGAACAATTCTTGTAACTCTTGTTGCAATGATAATATTATGCAGATTTGCAGGATAATAGAGCTCCCCCCAGCTTAGAACTACCTTGTCACCTTCATCATTTTCAACTATTACATAAAGATCAATTATTGGTTTAAATGAATCGGCATTTTTCTTTTTAAGTTTGTATTCATTCAATATGTCATATAAAGAATATCCATCATATCTATAGGCGCCAATAAATTTATTGCTATCTCCCGAAATATGAGCCTCTTTAACAATCAAAGAGCGGAGGGGCAACTTTTCAATGTTCATTTCTCCGGGATTAGCTATTTCCCCATCTATTGTTATTATTCTTTTTCCCTTTAAAATAAATGGCTTTGCATCATCATAAAAATCATTTGTTTTGTCTTTATCAACATCATAGCTTAAATCGGGTAAAGCTTTTTCACTGCTTTTTTGATCTTTTGTTTGATTACAACTCCAGGTAAATGATGTTAATAATAATATGATGATTGTTTGTTTCATGGTATTAGTTTATTGATTTTGGTTTCATCGTAGCGTACACGCTATGATGAAAAATTACTGGCGAAGCGTGGACGCTTCGCCTAACACATGGCAATTAATAAAATAATGATTGATTTTTTCATCCTTTAAAAATTTTTGCTGCAGATTCACTGATAATAATAATCTGTGAAATCTGTGGCTATATTCTATTCTATTGCAAATTTTTTCAGATTATCAAGTATATTTTTATAAGTATTTGTTTTTGCAGGAACTAATGATGGCTGACCATTCTTTTCCAATATGGCCATTCCCTTTTCTTTTGAAAGGACGAAGTTTACAAATGCTTTGGCGGCTTTCGGGTTTGGTGCGTTTTTAGGTATTGTGATACCATAGACCATAGGCTCACCTGTTTGAGTAATTGTCTCACCCGGTTTTTTGCCATTGATATCAACACTTACCGTTGAATAATAATTGGCAAATTCAGGGTTCTTGAGATTTACATGATCCGGAAGAAGCAAATATTCCAGTCCATGTTGTTCGGCTACCGATCTATAAAGAAAAATATAGTCAAGAGAATTTGTCTCGAGTAATGCAATGAGGTCAACTTCTTTTGGGCGGATAAAATTCATATCTTTATTAAGAAATGCTTTTGCAAGGTCAGGTTTCTCATAAAACTTCTCAGCAAGTTTCATAGTGAGTACAGACCTGTATCCACAAGGGTCAGAATTCGGATCAGATCTTCCATAATAAACATCTTCCTTCAATAAAATATCAGTCCAGCTATCAATATTAATAATATCATGATATTTTGATTTTTCAGTATATACAATTGCCATCTCATTGCTTACGAATTTAATATTCCAGCTAGCATATTCAGGTATCAGCATTTTATCGATAACATTATAATCCGCCGATCCAAAAACATCACATTTACGTTTAAGGTCGGTTATCTTTCTTGCACATGCAACACTGCCGGCAGCTTCCATTGAAATTTTCAAGTCAGGATATTCCTGATTAAAGGCAGAAGAGATTTCTTTAAAGGGAACTGACAGGCTGCCTGCATGAAAAATTATAAGTTCACCGGATATATGAGATGTATCTTCTGACTTAGTGCTATCTTTTTTTTCTGCCTCATTCCCACATGCAATAAATAGGAGAGATGACAATAAATAAACTACCATTTTTATACAAAAAATCTTATTTTTCATTAGTAGTGTTTTTCAATTCTTTTTTGAATTCAACAAAAGCATCTTCAATGATCCCATCTATTTTGTAATGGAGTTTGTCAAATGCATTTATAAGGCTTCTCCCTTTTTTGGTAAGTGTTGTTTGTCCGCCATTTCTACCACCTCTTACTTTTTCAATCAAGGCAAATCCCAGGTAATCTTCGATTTTTTTAAGATCACTCCAGGTTCAGCGGTATGTTATTCCGAGGGCTTTTGTTGCAGCTGTTAACGATCCATGTTTTTCGATAGCTTTAAGTATCTTCCATTTACCATCACCAATAATACCTTCATCATCATTGGTTGAAAGCCATATTTTAAAATTACATTTAACATTATCATAAATGCTAGTGCTAGTTTTATTCATTTTTTTATTTATTGTCGTTATGCGAAATTTGCATAACGCTTTGAAAAATAAAAGAAAACCTGCTTTAAAAAAATGCACGGTTTTCTTTACATTAGTTTTAATTAAATTTTACAGATGTTCTTTAATTAATTCAGTTAGTTCCGGAAGATCCATCTCAAGGCTTTTCAAGTGTTCAATAGTAGGAATACCGTTGTTATTCCAGCCTCTTCTCTTATAAACAGCATCTAAAAGGTCTTCATATTGTTGTTCACGGTATTTACGGGTTATATCAACTTTTTCCTCAACAGTTTTATCTGTTGGGTCTACACCAATGAGTTCTTTCATTTGCTTGTCATATCTTTCTGTTCTTGACTCATATTCTTCTGTTGTTACAGGGCCTGCTGCTCTATAAGGCTGTGCATCCCATTTTCTTGTCCCATATCCTCTTCTAAGGTTAAAGATACGTTGGTAGTTATATACTCTTTCAGATTGTCTGATAAGTTCTTCTTTATGAATATTTAATCCTGTTACAGCATTAAAGACTGTCACATAATTATCAACATGTTCGGAAACTTTTGCGGGTTCGTCTGTTTCGGCATTATTTACAGGTTCAACATCGTTCCATGGCAGCTTACATAATCCTACCAATCCAAACCATGTTCTGAACATAGGGAAATAGTGTAATGCTTCGGCTTTATCTTCGAAAGTTGGGATTTGGTTATTTACCATGTCCATAAAGATCAGCCATGCTTCATCATGTTGTGGGCCTTTATTTGTCATTGCAAATCCGCCTTGTTGAGCAAGAGATTCTTTTGAAACATATTCAGAATATTCGAGTCCTTTATTTTCCCTTGCAATATCCTGTAAGAAGTTTGGATCTGCGCCATATTCCTTAACGAAGATCTCCTTCATTTTGCGAGTACCCTGACCGGCAATAAGCCCGAATCCTTCTCCTCTGGCTAACTGGTGCATGAGCTCAATAGCTGCGTCAGCATTTCCAAAATTTAGCTTGAGCCCACCTGTTATTTCTTCATTTATTATACCATTCTCAAAACATTCCATAATAAATGCCAGCAATGTACCCCAGGAAATTGTACAGCTGCCGTATGTGTCGCAGTAGAAATTAGCCTCTACGATATAATCAAAATCAAATATTCCACAGTTTGAACCTAATCCGCCGGCATTTTCATATTCCGGCCCGTCAACAAGAACAACCTGACCTTTATAAGGCCCTGTTTTGATTGTAAAATCATCAACACCTTTGGTACATGACATATTACATCCGTGCCAGCATCCATCCGGGACACCTTGAGTAAAATAGTCCTTTTTTAATATATCGCTATGAATTTTATATGCATCTTCATGCTTACCAAACTTAAAATTATTTGTTGGTAGAAGGTCATAATCATTCATAACATTAGTGAGGTGGGCAGTTCCTTTTGTTCTCATTTCAGCCTGAGAATCATCAAGGTCTCTCATTTCCTTATTAAAGATTTTCCCTCTCTCAATAATAGCCTTAAGATCTACTACATTGTTCATATTACCTTTAACTCCACCGATTTTAGTAACAAGTGCCTTGATCTTTTTATCTCTGAATACAGTTCCAATACCTCCACGGCCTGCTTGTTTTAGTCTGGCTTTCTTTCTTCTGACATCAAAAAAGCTAAAGTTAAGCATCCCGATAAGTGAATTGTCGGCAGCTTTACCTGCTGATACAACAGCAACATTTTTCCTGTCCTTCTCATCATCAGCAAACATTTCAGTGAGTTGTTCGGCAAGAATATGACTGTCGATAGCCTCTTCCGGAGCTTCAAAAATTTCTATTTCACCTTTGATGCCATCAATATATATTATGATATCATTTTCAGCTTTTCCCTGAAGCTCAAGGGAGTCAAATCCACAAAATTTCAAAAAAGGCCCGAAATAACCACCAACGTTACTATCAATAACAGAGTTTGTTTGCGGTGAAATACTTACCACCAGGGATTTTACTGTACCGGAATATTGTGTAATACCACAAATAGGACCACCTGAAATGATGATCTCATTTTCAGGATCATTCCACTTTGTGTCAGGTTTTGTACCTTCCCACAATAATTTTAAACCAAAACCTTTACCACCAATGAACTTATCCTTCATTAACTTAGTTACCGGTTTTTCTTTTATTTCGTTATCGCCAACATTAATATACAATGTTTTATTGGCATATCCTCTGTCGATAACAGGAATATCATATTTAAACTTCTTTAAAGATTTATGCGCTGCTTTTAATTTATTAATATCCATATTTGAAAGTTTTATTTTGATGATACAAAAATAGAAAATTTGGAATATAAAAAACAGTTTTTTAAATTTTACTTTTACTTTTACTTAATAATTGAACCACTACTATCCATTAAAGAAAAGCAAAAAACAGGAGGGAACAATTGTAACAGGATTTTTGATATTCGATTGTTGGTTAGCGATTTTTGATATAGATCACATCCTCATTTTTTAATACTATGAAATTCATTATTCGGTAAGAGGGCTTGAGAGTGGGATGTTAGGTAAGTGATTTTGGAGACTTTGCTTAACCGACTTGTGTTTTATTTAATTCTCAATTTATTAGGGTTTTGCCTATTATCATATAAAGTTATTATACGAATTTCATAATTAATTATACGATAATAAATTGTTGTCTGCTTTGATAGTACTGATTTTCTCATCCCGTTAGATTTATCACTCTTTGCAAATAATAATGGATTATCTTCAATCAGTTTTAGTTAATAATCAAGTAATTGAGAGAATCTCTTAATTTCTCTGTTAGTCCAACGTTGCTCTAGGTAGTCAAGTATTTCTTTTAAGTTATTTAGTGCTTCATCAGACCAAATAAGTTTATAGGTATTTTTCATAAATTTCCCGAGCAGTTTCATGAGAATGAACTCTGCCTTCTTCAAAATCCTTTAATCCTCTATTTATAGATTCTATTTCTTCGATTTTTAATGTATCCCACCAATCCGTTGATTTAGAATAATCGTCCTTGATTTTTCGAAGTTTCTCTAATAAGGATGTGTCATTAAGTCTTGAAATCCATTCGATTAAGTTTAATTTTTCTGTCTGAATATTCATATCTTATTGTTTTAATACAAAACTAAATAAACTTCTATAGATTTACTAATCAATAGGTGTTATTTAGTTTATGTCAGATCGCAAATCACAACAATTGAGTAGACCCATGTAATATGAATTGTCTATACTTGTTGTTAATTATTTCACAAATATATTGAAAATTTCTTAATATCTCGTTAACGCAATAATGAATTTTTTTAATGGGGTTCTGGATCTTGGGTGTGTTATTTTGTTTAGTAGGTTAGCAGATTGCTTATTTTAGGCGAAGCGTGGACGCTTCGCCTAACGTTTATTTTTCTTATGTTATGCTTATCAGGGAAAGGTGAACTTTGTAATAGAAATGACATTTTAGAATACTCTTAGAATCTCTTGGAGCAATAAAAATGTTTGCGAATTAAAAGCAATCCACGAGCGGGATTAGTATAGATAACTTAAAGAAACGAAATATGTAATTTAAATAAAATCATGATGCATAAAATAATAAAATAGCGGCTTGGATTGCGCATATTATTGCTGCTTAGAGGTTCTTAGTGAATTATAATCAGTCTTGATTTTTTGATTCTTTTTTATCAAGAAAAAAGAATATGAAAAAACAAAAAAACTTTATGAAACCTCTACGAGGTATAATGGCTTTTCTCTATTCTGCAGGCTACCGGTTTATATCACCTACGGTGAATGAAATCAAGATGGACAGCAGAAGAAATGCTTCATGTTTTTGTAAGTCAGGAAACTCCGCTCAGCCGGGGTTTCCAGGTAATTAAACTTTATTAAAATCACCAAGAAATCCATGCGCAAAGTCACTACCCAGATGGACTTTATAATTGAAAATATAATCGACTTTCAATTCTTCAAAATCAGTTCTTTCGTCAAGATAATGACAGATAGCCCCAATCTTAAAGCTTCTGTTACTAAATTTAACTACTTCTTTAATGGAGTTAATATTAGAAACATGATCACTCATAGTGAATAATATCATCTTAATTTTTGATAAATCAACATTTTCCCAGAATATACTGTCGGTTGCATCCCCCCAAAGAGCATTTATGTTTTGCTTTTGAATCTTCTTTATTAATTCATGATCATAATCAATTCCGATAGCTTTAGTGTTATGTTCTGAGTTAATGTAGGTGTATGCTGATTGCCCTATACTCCCCATTCCGATAATAAGATAATTTGCATTACCCAAAAAAACAGGTTCGTCATCAACACACATTTGTCCACTATTAAGCTTCATTAATGCCGGTTTGAATTTATTAAAGAGATTATGTGCATAATTATTTAATGGGGATGAGACTAAAAAAGAGAAGGACATAAGTACGGCAATAATAATCACCCAATCATTACTTATTAAACCTAATTGTACACCAACAAGCCCTGTAATTAAACCAAATTCACTAAAATTTGCAAGGCTTATTGAAGAGAGAAATGCTGTTCGTGATCTTAAATTAAAACGCGAGAAAATTATCAGGAATAAACCTCCTTTAAAAACGATAAAAGCCAATAAGATAAGAGCGGTAAAGATCATATTCCATGTAGGTATTCCCGACAGGCCGATATTGATAAAGAAGGCAATAAGGAAAAAATCCTTATAACTCATCATACGTTCAAAAAGTTCTTTTGACTTATTATGCCCTACCAGCAGCATTCCTATTATCAGGGCACCCAGATCGGGTTTCAGTCCGACTAATTCAAAACTAAGGGCACCTGTAACAAAAGTTGCAAAAAATCCAAATACAGTAAGCAGCTCACCATGTCCTGTCATGTTCAATATTTTGAAAAGAACAAAACGAATAATGTATAGGTAAACAGGTATTGTCAGAACCCAAAGACTTGGTAATTCACTTGTTGATACCGTTAGAAAAATAATGGCAAAAATATCTTGTATTACCAGTATTCCAATTGCTATCTTACCATGAAAGGAATTCAGTTCACCTCGCTCCTCTAAAATTTTTATAACAAATACAGTGCTTGAAAAACTCAATGCAAAACCAATGAGCATTGCACTTTTAATAGAAATATCGCTTAGAAGGCGTAACCCCAAATAACTTAGAAAAAAAACAAAACTCCCAATAGCTAATACGGAAATTATCATGTGGATGCTTGCAGCAGCCCAGATTTCCCGTTTTATCAAAGATTTAATACTTATTTTTAAGCCAATAGTAAATAGCAGCAACATAACGCCCAAATCGGAGAGTGTATGCAAAACTCCACTAATATGTCCATGTGTTAAACCAGATGCATTCAGGATGATTCCGGTAAGCAAAAATCCTATTAAAGGGGGGAGATTTACTCTTTTAGCGAGGATTCCACTGAGAAAGGCTAAGCTAAGCCAGATAGCGTCTATGTAAAAGGGTTCAGCCATTGATGCTAGAAAGTATTTACTTTATAGCAAACAAAAGTATGGTTTTTTCTTAATTCCGGCCAACATATTTAGGCAAGGAGACCTAACTTTTCTGTAATTCTTTTGCCTTGTTAAGAACGTTTGAAAAATAAATAGCAACAGGGCGATAGGCAAGATGTGACCATTTAGAAAACGGTACTTCTATCATCAACATTGGGAAAAGTACCATTAGATGAATTACATACATATAATATGTTGCCATTGGCATTCCATAGATTCTGAAAAAATGAAGTAATATTCCGGTTAATGTTGTAAAAAATAACAAAACCAGGAAAGTCCAGTCAGTGTAATGAGAATGTTTATTGAGCTCTTTATCTTTTTTTATTCTTCCGATAAAGAAATATACACATCCCACCAGCAATCCAAACGTTGCATAATAACCCAATAATCTTTGCGGATGCCACCATTCATAGATGTTATCAGTTTGAAACCATCCCAGGAAACCTACAATCATTGTAAATAAGATCACATAACCCGACATAAGTAAAAGATGAATAAGCCAATATACTTTTCCTTTTTCACAATCCTTAATTCTCTCCTGGGTTATAAAATTTCTGACCAGTGAAATAAGCTCAGTGAAATATAAGCGAAAAGGAATTTTTATTTTTTTGTCATTTCTAAGTATCTTTAAGTACATATTAAATACATTAGATAGCAAGAAGAATGCGAGGAATCCAGCCATTATCCAATCGCCTATATGAATTTGGTGCCATGGAGCGAAGGTATTAAGTTTCACTCCACCTTCAGCTGTTAATTCTGTAGTGAGGGGTCCGTGGAAAACAACAAATATAGCCAGAATAATAAGGGCAAGAAATAGTATAGCACCCATTTCCCATATTTTCGAAGTATAAAATTTTCTGGCAAGGCCAGTCCAATCATATTGGGCAACCAGAAATCTCCGTAGTGCCATCATTAATTCGCCGGGATTTGCCTCTTTGGGGCAAGTTTCACTGCATTCTCCACAATAATAGCAAAGCCATGGATCGACGGAGCTGGAAATTCGATCTTGTAACCCAAGTATGCTATATCTTAGCATTTTTCTTGGAAACGAATTATCTTCTGTTGAAAGAGAGCAAATCGCTGTGCAGTTTCCACAGTTAAAGCAAGGACTAATGTCAACTGCTCCATATTTTTTCAGGGATTTTGAAAATTCAAGATCAATTTTCTCCATTATTACTTATTATTATTTAATTCGTAAGTAAAGTATTCATCATTATCATCTAATTCACCTGTAATGACTTCTCTGAATTTTCTTAGGGTCATCAAATAATATGTTATCTCTATGTCCGGAACAGAGGTTTCCTTTGCAATTTGAGGAATAGTTTTTGGGCCCTCTTTTAATGAATTAAGTATCAATTTTTTCATTCTTAAGAACTCTTTCCTTTTCTCATGTATTTCTTTAGGGACAGTTCTTTTTTTCTTAATAACATCAATTGTCATTACCCTTTTTTCAGGGTTTTGAGAAATGGTTTTTGGACCTTCTTTTATTTTCTCGAGCTTTTTCTCTTTTGCTTCTTCAGGAACTGTTTTGTTTTCCTTAATAATATCAGTTGTTGTTTCCATTTTTTTAGGTTTTATTGGATTAAATTATTATTTCGCCAAAGACATGATCATATTTTCAATTTCCACGTTTGTATAACCAATAACATCAATAGCATCGACAGGGCAAACTGGTGTACATATTCCACAGCCTTTACAGTTTGTTGTAATTATTGATGCTATTTGTTTTCCGTTATGAGTTATTTGCGATATGGCTTCGAAGGGACATGTTTCTGAACATTTCCCACACCACTCGCAAGTGTCTTCATTAATTTTTGCAATGGTCGGTTCAAGTTTTATTTCTTCCCTGCAGATCATTGCATTTACTTTTGATGCTGCAGAAAGCGTTGAGTTTACTGTTTCTTCAATGTTTTTTGGTCCTTGTGCCGCACCTGAAATAAATACACCATCAATAACTGTTTCAACCGGCCTTAATTTTGGGTGTATTTCATTTAAAAAGCCATCTCTTCCAACAGGTGTTTTTAATATTTCAACCGAGGAATTATTTTTTCGTGGAACCATCCCTGAAACAAGTACTACCAGATCAGCTTCAACACCTAGTTCTATTTGATCAGTATAAACATCATTTACTTTAACAATAGTTTTGCTTCCTGATTTTTCAATCGTGGGAGGAGTATTTTCATCAAAATGAAAAAAGATATCACCTTTTTGAGATGCTTCATCATAAATTAATTCTTGTTTTCCATAAGTTCTCACACCTCGTGTAAAATGCAGGCAATGGATATCATTATATTTTTTTCCTACTACCAGGGATGAGTGAATAGCCACTGTGCAACAGTATCGTGAGCAATATTGGTTACTCCCGTTTATTTTGCCAAATTGCCTGCTTCCGACGCAGTATATAAGAGCAATATTATGAATTTCCTTCCCCTTGAAAAGTAGTTGGTCTTTATTCAACTCAACCAATCGCTTGAACTGTTGAAGTGTAATAACATTGTCAATTGTTTTATATCCGAATTCCCCTTCTTTGGGTTCATAGGGGTCAAAACCTGTACATACCTGGATTGCTCCAATTTTTAATTTTATTATCTCGGTTTTTTGGTCAAGGTCAATGCTGTCGCAGTGCTTAAGGCAATCACCACAGCGGGTACAGTCTTCCATATTTATAACCGGAGCTTCAGGAAATTCACTTTCGAAGTTTTTAAATATTGCTTTTCTTTTTGTCAGATGAAAATTAAACTCATCAGTAACTTCAACAGGGCAGGCTTCAATTGCATTTTTCAGGCTTTCGGGATCGCATTTTGATTTGACATACCTTGGAGTAATTTTGATTTCCACTTCAAAGTTACCACTGCTACCTGTTTTGGAAATTAAATCTGCACCGGTGAACAGGGTGATATTATCTAACTCCTTGAGTCTTTTGTAAATGCGTGAAATTAGTTCTTTCCCTGTTTCATTAAGTGAGCATAGTACGCCCCATTGCGACAATCTTCCACCAACGAAATGTTCTCTTTCAATTATATAGACTTTTGTTCCCATCTCTGCTAATTCAATAGCAGCTCTCATGCCGGCAATACCTGCACCAATAATTAAAACGATATTTTTTGCCGGAATTGTAAGTGGTTCAAGTGATTTGGAGACACGAGTTCTGGCAATTCCTGCTTTAACTAAACCAATAGATTTTTCTGTAGCTCCTTCAGGATCATTCGAATGTGCCCATGATCCTTGTTCCCTGATATTTACCTGAACATAATTATAAGGATTCAATCCAGCTCGTTTGGCAACCTCTCTGAAGGTTTGTAGGTGTAGCTTTGGTGAGCATGAGGCTATTACAATACCATCAAGTGCATTATTTTTTATATCATCAATTATTTCAGTCTGGGCTGAATCAGCACACGCAAACATAGTCGTTCGCGCAATAAACACCCCTTCCTCATTTTTCACGCTCTCTTTAACTCTTTCAACATCAACATACTCGGATATATTATTACCGCAATGACAAATATATACTCCTATTTTGTTACTCATTATCAAATTATTTTATAATCCAAGTTTCTTAATATAACTATTGGCTTCAGATGAAGCTGCACCGGCCGATAAAATGGAATCTGGAATATCAAGTGGCACAGCCGCAGTTCCTGCAACAAAAACACCTTCCATGCTTGTTTTTGCAGGACATGCGAAGCGATCAACCTGTTTTACATATTTAAATTCACCTAATTCAACCTTTTCGTTTTTAAACATATCCGGAACATCCGGATTTGGGAGTGCTCCAATTGCTAAGACAACAAGGTCGTGTTTAGCTTCTTTTACTTTTCCCTCAAAAATGTCTTCGTATCGTACTATTAGATCATCTTTTTCTGTTTGGGTAATCTGGGCCACTTTTCCTTTTACAAATTCTATCCCCATTGTTTTCGATTGCTGGTAAAATTCACAAAATCCCTTTCCGAAGGCTCTGATATTAATATAGTATATTGTAACATCAGCCATTGGCAATGCTCCCATTAATAACTGAGCTTGTTTTATTGAGTACATGCAACAAATTTGTGAGCACAGAGGGTTCCCAATTGATTTATCTCTTGACCCTGTGCAAAGAACATAGGCAATATTATCCGGCATTTTCCCGTCTGATGGCCTCAATACAGCGTTGAATGGCCGTGTTGGAACTAAATGACGCTCCATTTGCATACTGTTAACAACATTTTTGAATTTCCCGAAACCATATTGTGGTTTGTTACGGGCATCAAATAAGTTAAAGCCTGTGGCAATAATTGCTGACTTAAAACTTATTGAAACTTCTTCGGCTTCCATTGTAAAATCAATAGCTTCCGTTGGGCATATTTTTTCACAAGCCCCACATAGGATACAATTTTCAATATCAATACCAGCTACTCTTGGATTTGCTAAACTAAAGGGTACAAATATTGCTTTTCGCCCAACCAGATCGAACTGATATTGATCCGGTGCATAAACCGGGCATACATATTCACACTCCTGACATCCTGTACATAATTCTTCCTTAACATATCTTGGCTTTTTAATGATTTTTGCAATATATGTATTGCCGGATTTTTCAATATCCCGTACTTCACTAAAAGTAAATATTGTAATATTCGGATGTCGTGCTGTTTCGGAAATTTTGGGTGTTGCGATACAGGCTGAACAGTCGAGTGTTGGAAATACTTTACTCAGATGGATCATTTTTCCACCTATGGAGTAATCTTTTTCAACAAGAAGTACTTTTAATCCCATATTGGCAAGATTCA
>JAIOTT010000346.1 GCA_021106655.1 Bacteroidales bacterium | reverse complement strand
TTCGAACCGGTTGCGACCTGCCAGTAATAAATGCTTATCATGTGCAAAGCCATTGATCCAACGAAACTCTTTATTTTCTACAGCGGTCTTGAATACTCTGCCTAATCTGGTAGCTCCTGTTAATACAGTACGATCAATGTTAATAGATTTCAGTAGCTTGAGAGAAGTCTCATTCTGTACAAAAAAGTATGTTATATTATTTAATTGTTTCCTGAACCATCCACCATAAAACCTGAAAAAGTGCTGATCAGACCTGAATATAGCTGATACAAGAAAAGTAGGAATATTGTTTTTTTTCAGCTCGGATAAATAATTAAACCAAAATTCATATTTAATAAAGAAAACAAGTTTTGGATTTACAATGCTGATGAACTTTTTTGCATTGGATTTTATATCCATGGGAAGGTAAAAAACATAATCTGCTTTATCATAATCTTTTCTGCTTTGATATCCTGAAGGAGAGAAAAAAGTGAGTAAGATCTTATATTCAGGAAAATGATCTTTAAATGATTCGATAAGTTGACGGGCTTGTTCAAACTCTCCAAGGGAAGCACAATGAAACCATGCGATCTTTTCATCATGCCCAAGTGACGACTCGATGCTTATGAATATTTTCCTTCTGCCTTTTACCCACAGCTTTGCTTTTTTATTGAAAAGACTAGCCAGCTTTATTGTCAGAAGGTAAAAATAAATTACCAGGTTGTATAATAGATTCATTTTTTTAAAAATGTCAAAGCTCAAACGCTCTACGAGGGTTATTAACCCTCGTATGGTGTGCTTTTAATAGTAATAATATTTATCCGGCTTACGCTTATATAATGGGATTATCCAGCCAACTTTTATCCCTGTCAGAGTATCGAAATATCTTGAGTCATTTTTACTTCTTTTGTCAAAATCATAAACCCTCATTGATTGTGTCCATGCCTGTGTGAATTCTATTCCTGCAAAAAAGCTTACAATTTTATTATTGCCAATATGCATATATCCAATAAATTGATTTATTGTCAATCCTGCAGTAAGTCTGTCATAACCCTTCTTATAATCCCCGTTTACCTGCGGAGCTGTTTTGTCACGGTTTTCTATTCTGATCTGATGTTGTAGATATCCTATACCAACCATGACAGCCAGGCCGGAATTTGGATTTGGTCCAAACAATGGAAATATTTTGCCAACTTTAAACGAGCTGTTAAAACCTCTTTCCCACATATGTATTTCAGCATAAAGACCATCCTGTCCAATTAAATATCCTTCTGAAGTCGTGATATCTTTTAATAGTGAGTCTTCTTCTTTAACATTATCACTGAAAAGAAAATTAAAGTCGATTCCAAACAAGAGATTTTCCTTTGTCTTGACCAAACACCCACCTCCAATACTGGAATTATTTCCAAACCGTTTTGCAATGTCATTACCGGGTACCTGGTATGCATAAGAGCCGAATAATAAAGTTGTAAATATTGTAGAGTCCTTAACGCCGGTCTGAGCATTCCCTGACTTTGTAAAGGCTAAGCTTAGTATGAAGCATAATATTAATAGACGTAATAATACTAATTTTTGAATAATAGCCCGGTTTATTGAATTTGAAAAATGCATATTATTGCAATTAATGTATGTAACAGGAGACAAAAATAATAAAATGTAATTAATCAGCGGTAAACCACTAAAGTCAATTTAATTGATAACACTCAGAAAGCCTGATTTTTTTCATAATTACAGAAATTTACTTTTTTGTAAAGCAGTTTATTATCTATATCTTTGTAGGCTATTTTTATAGGATAATAAATATTATCTTCATTAATGCGTTCATCATTTATTACATTAAAATAAGCAATTTAAATGAAAAAGATCTCAATGGTTGACCTGGGTGGTCAGTATCTAAAAATCAAAAATGAAGTAAACCAGGCTATTCAGGATGTTATTGATTCCAATGCTTTCATTAATGGTCCGGCAGTTAAGGAATTTCAGGATGATATGCAGAATTATTTAAATGTTAAACATGTTATTCCTTGTGCAAACGGAACTGACGCCTTGCAGGTTTCGATGATGGCTCTTGGCCTGAAACCCGGAGATGAAGTTATTACAACCACTTTTACTTTCATTGCTACTGCTGAAGTAATAGCCTTATTAGGCTTAACACCAGTACTTGTTGATGTAGACCCACATACTTTTAATATTGATCCTGAATCGATTAAAAAAGCAATAACATCAAAAACAAAAGCAATAGTTCCTGTACATCTTTTTGGACAGTGTGCAGATATGGATGAAATAATGGAAATTTCCCGCCAGCACGACCTGTATGTTATTGAAGATACGTGTCAGGCGATAGGTGCTGAGTATATATTCAAGGATGGAAGCAGGAAAAAGGCAGGAACCATTGGAGATGTCGGATGTGTCTCGTTTTTTCCGTCAAAAAACCTCGGGGCCTATGGTGATGGAGGAGCTATTTTTACAAATAATGATAAACTTGCTGAACAGATGAGGGTGGTTGTTAACCACGGCATGACAGTGCGTTATTATCATGATTATATCGGTGTGAATTCACGCCTGGATAGCATGCAGGCAGCAATATTGAAAATTAAATTAAAGCACCTTGATGAATATGCAGATGCAAGGGGAAAGGCTGCCGATTATTATGATAAGGCATTTGATGGTATTGACGGCATACATATTCCTTATAGAGATAAAAAATCAACTCATGTTTTCCATCAATATACTCTTGTAATAAATAACAAAGATAGAAATAGCTTACAAAAATACCTTATGGGTAAGAATATTCCTGCAATGATATATTATCCTGTTCCATTGCATATGCAAAAAGCATATATCGATCCAAGATATAATGAAGGTGATTTCCCTGTTACAGAAGCTTTGATTGATTCAGTTATTTCGCTTCCTATGCACACCGAGCTGGATAATGAACAACTTGAGTATATTACTTCTTCGGTTCTTAAGTTTATT
>JAIOTT010000378.1 GCA_021106655.1 Bacteroidales bacterium | reverse complement strand
GAATAATCTCTTCCAGAGATTTTCCGAGATTATCAATAGAGGCCTGTGCATCATCAGCAAACTCATCATCCGGATATTTTTCAAGAAACTCCAGATAAATCTTCTTTGCCATTTCATAATCCTGAAGGTTATTATCATAAATAAAACCTTTCATAAATAAACATTCAGATGCTTTTTCATAATCAGGATATGCAGTCATTAACCTATCAAACAAGCTGATAGCATTTTGTGAGTCCATTAGGTTCATAGAGACATTCGCAGCACTATAAAGATAGCCCGGAGTTTTAACATCACCAGGATATTTATCTGCAAAATCAACATATAAACCAATTAGATCAGCTACTTTTGATTTATCTATTATACCGGTTGTATCTGAATAAACAGCGGTCTCGAGATCAATGATCTTGTTTTCCAATTTCTCTCGTGGGGATATACACGAAATAACTACTAATACAATAAAAAAAAGAGTCAATAAATTTAATTTCTTCATAATATTTACTATTAATTTTTTAGATTAAATACTCTATCTATACAACTAATCACAAACCACTAATTCTTCTTTTTACGTAGTGATGGAAAGGTCATTTTATAATCCAATTTCACATTTCCCTTTGAAATATCAGATAACTTCCTTTTTAGGAGGGTTTTTCTTAAACTACTTATTCTGTCGATAAAAGTTATTCCTTCCAAGTGATCATACTCATGTTGAATAATCCGGGCGATTACATCATCATATTCTTCATCATGAAAATCAAAATTCCCATCATAATACTCTATCCTGATATTAGATTCACGTACAACAATCTCCCTGATTCCGGGGAAACTCAGGCAACCTTCGTCAAATCTTTTCTTCTTTCCGCTTCTTTTTGTAATCTTAGGATTTATAAAAACCTGATTAAAGTCTTTTGCCTTTTCATATTCATCTCCAAACGGACTTGCATCAATAACAAAAAGTCTTAAAGATAGATTTATCTGAGGAGCAGCAAGACCAACTCCTGACGCAGATTGCATACTCTCAAACATATTGCTGATAAGTTTGTCCAAATCAGGATAATCCTTATCTACTTCCTGAGCTTTTCTCTTTAATACCGAATGACCGTGAACTACTATAGGGAGGATCATATTTTTAAATTTACGTAAATTTTTCTACAAATGACTAAAATTTCGAATGACTATAGTGACCAAAATTATTTCTACTTATAAACTATTTTACTACTCGACTACTTAACCATCTCCAAATAGGACTGCAATATCAAAGTAGCACTTATGCTGTCCAACAAGGCCTTATTCTGCCTGTCCTTTTTCTTTAGGCCTGCTTCTAATACTGTCTGTGAAGCAATTTTTGAAGTAAACCTTTCATCCATCCTGACGATATTTATCTCAGGCAATTCTTTCTTTAGCTTTTTTAAAAATGGAATAATATACTTCTCAGCTTCAGAAGCTTCATATTTCATATTCTTTGGCTCTCCAACAACTATACATTCAAGATTTTCTTCTGATGAGTATTTTTTAAGAAAACCAATTACTTCATCCGCATGTACAGTTGTTAGTGCATTGGCGATCATCTTCAACTCATCCGTAACCGCAATACCAACTCGTTTTCTTCCGTAATCGATTGCTAAAATTCTTCCCATTTATTTAACTATTTCCTATTGAAGTCCGCTACAAAATTAATAAGATTTAGAATACTTTCAATAATTTATCTAATTTTGAAACGGAAAAGAAGTGACTAAAGTGAGCTAGAGTGACTAAAATTGCGAGTGAGCTAGAATTACAAGTGACTAAAATTATTTGAAGATATGGAACTTAAAAATATTATTGAAACTACTTGGGAAGATAGGAACTTACTGAAGGAAGAAAAAACACAGCAAGCCATTAGAGAAGTAATTCAACTTTTGGATATTGGGGAATTAAGGGTTGCTGAACCGATTATTTCAAAAGATAATCCATCCAAACAAAATTGGCAGGTAAATGAATGGATCAAGAAAGCGGTGATACTTTATTTTCCGATACAGAAAATGGAAGTTCAGGAAACAGGAATATTTGAATTTCATGATAAGATTCCATTAAAGAGGAACTATAAAGAACTTGGTGTTAGAGTCGTACCTCATGCTATTGCACGTTATGGTTCATATATTTCAAAGGGTGTAATTATGATGCCCTCATATGTTAATATCGGTGCTTATATTGGAAGTGGAACAATGGTTGATACATGGGCAACAGTTGGCTCATGTGCACAGATAGGAGAAAATGTTCATCTGAGTGGAGGGGTTGGAAGTGGTGGTGTTCTTGAACCGGTACAGGCCTCACCTGTCATTGTTGAAGATAATTGTTTTATTGGTTCCAGATGTATTTTGGTTGAAGGAGTTAAAATAGAAGAGGAAGCAGTCCTTGGAGCAAATGTCGTTATAACTCAATCAACGAAGATCATTGATGTTACGGGATCAGAACCTAAGGAATTCAGAGGATACGTACCTTCACGCTCGGTTGTTATTCCTGGAACCCATGAAAAATCTTTCCCAGCAGGAAATTATCAGGTTCCATGTGCTTTGATCATTGGTAAAAGGAAAGCCTCCACGGATATGAAAACGTCATTAAATGAGGCACTTAGGGAATTCGGATTGCAAGTATAGGAAAATAAAAGAAATAGAACACTGATGATACTGATTAGACTGATCTAAACGGATTAAATTCGTGAAAATCCGTTGCACCCGTGTAATCCTTGTTCCATTGTAAAAAAATATTATTATCTCAACATTTAATTCTAATTGAAAAAGTTCCTGATCATACAAACCGCATCAATTGGAGATGTAATACTTGCAACCCCATTAATTGAGAAGTTACATCATAACTTTCCAGATGCAGATATTGACTTTTTATTAAAGAAAGGAAATGAAAGTCTGTTTAAAGATCATCCCAAACTGAATAAAGTGATAGTCTGGGATAAGTCAAATCACAAATACAGGAATTTTTGGAAAAT
>JAIOTT010000105.1 GCA_021106655.1 Bacteroidales bacterium | reverse complement strand
TTGATTTCATCATTAGATGCACGGGTCTTAAGTTTCTTTTGCCCCGAACAATTCGATAATAAGTATCCTATTAATAATAGAATAGTAATTGACAGTTGGTATTTCATGATTGCAGAGATTTTTTCATATTTGTAATTTTTTGTGTCTGTAAACCTTGTGCCTAACGTAATAGTGTTTTATCCGCCGTCCCCTCAAAACAGATGTTCAAAGATAGAAAATAAATTTGAATTACTACAAATCTCATTAGAAAAGACAATGAGGGGATGGAGGATAAAACAGAGTTGGACTTTACCGCTTTGCTATGGACATTCTTTTGTACAACTTATGTACTCAAGATATAAAAACATATTGTGTAACCAGATTAAGTTGTTTAAAAGTTAAAATTATTTTCATCACGAACAATTTTAGTCATTATCGGGCATACCTTTCCCATGATGACAAAATAAGTCATTAATGAAAAAGAAATGCCAAAGAACGAATCTTTCAATATGTATTTTAATCGGGCTGCATTTTTTTATTGATCAAAACAGCCTCTGGTATCATTTTTCCTTTACCACATTTCGGGCAAATAACCAGATTTTTTCCTGATAGCATCTGCAATACATCAATGGCAGGCAAACCTTCAAATACAGGCAGAAAAGTATCGCTTTCAAGTAAATCAAAACATGTTTCTAATTTTGATTTCGAGTTGCATTGTGCTAGTAAACCAAAATACCTGATTTTATAAAAACCATTGGGCAAAATATGCCTAAAAAAACGCATGATGAACTCATCAGTATCTAATGCAATATACTTGTTAAGCTTACCGGTTTTGTAATCTTTGTACCTGAAGGTGACTTTACCGTCCTGCTCTGCAATGATTCTGTGATTGGAGATAGCTACCCTATGAGTATAATTGCCAAGATACTCAATAACCCGATCTGGACCAGCAAAAGGATTTTTGATGTAAACCACCCATTTCTTAGAATAAATTTGATTTTTAAGCTGATTAAAATTAGATATATCATCAGGAAGTTTGATCTCATTTTTTGCTACAGCCTGACCAATGTGTCTGCATAAAATTCCCCGAAATAATCCGCTTAGCACTTTTACCGGTAAGAAAAAGTTTTTCCCTGACAGAACCCATTCCATACCGTCTTCAGATAGTCCTCCTGCCGGTACTATCATGTGAATATGCGGATGATATGTAAGAGTTTGTCCCCAAGTATGTAAAACAGCAACTGCTCCTGTTTGTGCTCCAAGAAATTTCGGATTACTTGCACAAATTTTCAATGCTTCTCCAGCTGCCTTAAACATTAAGCTATATGCCAACGATTGGTTAATATAAAACGTTTTGTGTAAACATTGCGGTATGGTAAACACAATATGAAAATACCTGACAGGTACGAGATTTGCTTTTAGTTTATCAACCCATTGTACTTGCTTTATAAATTGACATTTGGGACAGTGACGGTTACGGCATGAGTTATAAGCTTGCCGTGTAAACCCACAGTGGTCACATCTATCAATATGACCACCAAGGGCAGAGGTTCGGCAGTTAACAATAGCCTCGAAAGCTTTGATTTGCTCGGAACATAAATGGTGCTTTTTAAGGAATTCATCCTTATGCCTTTTAAGAATATCGGCAAGTTCTATATTTTGCTTCTTGTTTTTCATCATTGCCGGAATTTAAATATTCATATCATCCAAGGGTGAAGTAATACTGTCCGGATCAATATTGGCTATATGTAGATAAATAGACGTAGTCTTGATAGAACTATGCCCCATAAATAGTTGGATTATTCGAAGGTTAATACCTTGTTCCAACAAATGAGTGGCAAAACAGTGCCGAAGAGTATGAAACGATATTTTCTTTTTAATGCCTGCTCTTGAGGCGGCATTTTTAGCAATATGGCTAATAGTCCCAGGTGCAAGACTCTTGCCTTTTTTGCCGGATGCTTCAAACAGGTAATTTACAGGACGCTCAACCTTGTAATACATCCTAAGTAATTCAAGAGCTTTAGGAGAAAGAAGGGTGTAACGATCTTTTTTGCCTTTTCCTGCTACTACATGGATACGCATTCCTTGAGAATCAATATCACCTGATTTAAGAGTGCGGATTTCTTCACGCCTTAATCCAGAAGAATAGGCCAGAGCAAGTAAGGCTCTGTGCTTGATGTTTGTGGTAAGGGATATCATTCGGGCAACTTCATTTGTAGTCAGTACAACAGGTAGTTTTTTTTCCCGTCGTGGTCGTTTAATCCGAACTGGTTCCCACTCCCGTCCAAGTATATCAAGCTGTATGATCTTAAATGCGCTGATGCTCTGATTAACCAAAGAAACGGAAATCTTGTCAACCATAATACGATGATGAAGGAAATCCTTGAATTTGGATATTGAAATTTCATCAAGAGGCAAATTATAAAAGTTTTGTACTTTTGACATGCAAGCTTGATAGCTTTTGATGGTTCTTTCGCTGTAATTGCGGAACTGCATCTCGCGGATCATCCGCTCACTGAGCATTAAGTTTGTTTTTTTCATCTTTTGTTAATTTTGAAGTTTGGCAACCTAAAATTAACAACAAATTACCGCCTCTGTGTGGAGGCGGTTTAGTTCAACTTATAAATATTTACTACACTATGCGCATCATTTCGCCTTTGCC
>JAIOTT010000435.1 GCA_021106655.1 Bacteroidales bacterium | reverse complement strand
TACCAGAAAAAGTCTTTGAGTTGAAAGAACTAGAAGAACTCAATTTAAACTGGAATCAACTCTCCCATATTGATGAAAACATAGGGAGTTTAAAGTCTTTGAAGAAGCTCTCACTTAACGGGAATAATTTAGAAACGCTTCCTTCTCGTTGAAAGAGTTAAACATTGCATGGAATAAACTCAAGGATTTGCCAAAATCTTTTGCTCAACTAACTGAATTAAACACAATATCCGTTTATGAAAACCCATTTGACAGTTTAGCTTATATTTCGAGTTTGTTCCCCTGGTTAGATATTGAATTTTTCTTCTATCTGAAGACAGATATAGCAATTGCTTATTTCAATCGAGCTAAAGAATTTCATAATCAGGGTAAACTCACTAAAGCGATCTTTTGGTATACAAAATCAATAGAGGCTGATCCCAAAATGGTTCACGCCTATCAAAATAGAGGGATAATATTCCATATTATGAATGATGTTCAAGCTGCTATTAAGGATTATAGTGAAGTTTTAAAGCTAAATCCAAAAATTGAGACTATTTATCTTGATCGTGGCAATTTGTATATAAGTTCAGGCGAAAAGGATAAGGCTTGTTTTGATTGGACACAAGCTGCAAAGTTAGGAAATAAGCAGGCTACTGAATTAATTAAGAATTTTTGCAAAAAATAAATGAATAAGACAAAATCTTTTATTAAAAAACATAGTTTATTTATCAGTGTCTCTTTCACCTGGTTTCTTATATTGCTTACCCGCTTAGCTTATTATCTTTACATAAATGTTCCTTTTCTTTTCGACGATTCCCATGGATATAATGTCATAACTAATCAGTTAGTAACTGGTAACACTTTGTTGTTTACCTTACGTTTGCCGGTCTATCCTTTATTTTTAGCTATCCCTCATATTTTTACAAAAAATATTGATTTCGTAATTTATTTGCAAACTATTGCAAGTCTGCTGACGTCCTTCTTTTTTATTTGGGCAGTAAATAAAACCTTTAAAAATCTAACAATAGTAGCTGGTATTGCTGTTTCTGCTTTTATGACATCATTAATCGCTCTGCATAATGAGACCGCTGTACTACCCGAATCTTTATACACCAATTTTTTATTAATTTTTACTGGCTTTCTTTTTTTGAGTATAAAGAAACCAAAAACAAAGTATTATTTAGGATTATCTATCGCTTTTACAATCAGTTTTTTAATCAGACCTACGGCTTTATTCTTAACTCCAATTGTTTTATTTATTGCCTTTTTTATTATTTACAATAAAATAGGCAAGAAATATTTGCTATATCTGCTATTACCTCCCATTATTTTTTCGCTATCACTTGCCATTTATAACAAGAATACTATTGGCATCTTTGTCGTTAGCAATCGGGGTGTGATGGAAATAGGCCCTGCGATTACTTTCACTGAAACAGATGAATCCTTACCAGATTACATGAATAAAAGTATAGAAAAAAGAATATTGGCAAAAACAAACAAACAAAAGTTAGATTATATAGACACTTCATGGGATCTTATAAATATTACCATATTATATTTGAAGTATCAATCATTTAAGAATGATTTTATACAGGATATAGAAGAAGTTCACAGGGGCGATTTAAAACTCACAATGGACGATTGTAGCTTGTTTTTTTCTACTATGGTAAAAAAACATCCAGACAAATATTTAAAATTTCTAAGTGTGGGCTTTTTGCATTATTTCAATAGTATCCACCGAGATAAAACTGCTGCGTTTCCTTATTATAGAGATTATTACACTTGCTTTCAAGAAGCCAGAGTACAAAACTATTTTTACAAGGACCCCAACAAAAGGGCATATTACTATAGTTTTGATATTCCACAGTTATCACCTTCATTGGCTGATAAGAAAATAAAAGATATAGAAAAAAAACCTCTATCCAGGTTTACGGCAAGTTTCTTTTCTATTCACCAATACTTGTTTCGTAACTATTTATGGCTAGTTCTGTATATAATCGTTTTTATTGGGGCTATCATTCGATTCTTTAAAAAACGTATGAAAGATGTGGATAGTTTTATCGTATTGAATATAGCACTTATGAATTTACTTCATCTAATGGTAATACTTATTGCGAGTCCTTCATTTATCCGTTATAATCAAACTTTACATTTTACATACTATATACTGCCTTTTTTAATACCTTTACTTATTCCCGGTTTTTCGCTAAAGGAACTCTTTAGTGCAAAGAAGATAGCTATAGCTTCAAGTGGACAAACTGACAAAAATATTAACATCAAACGGAAATATAAAACAAAAAAGAAATCTCAAGCTTTCAATAAAAATAAAAAATACAAACGTTAGTTAGTATTTAATCTAGTTTCCAAGTAAGAAATTGGAAAAACACTTGAGGACCAATATTTATAGCAAATTATTAATAATGCGAATCAAAAATTAATATATTATAAGAATCCTAATATCGCTAATAATTTATATGTATGAAAAAAGTAGCAATTATCGGAGCAGGCAAAATGACCAAGCCTCTTGTAGATTATTTTATTGATAAACATAAATACCAGGTTTTTTTGGTAAACCGGACAGTTTCCACTGCAGAAAAAATAATTAATGGAAGAAAGTTGGGTGCTGCTGTAAGATGGTCAGCAGGGGAGCCTGAAGCCCTTGATAAAGTGATATCACAAGCTGATATAGTTATCAGCATGGTTCCAAAACCGATACATATTAACGTGGCAAGATCATGTTTAAGATGTAATAAGAATATGATAACAACAGCATATGAAATTCCTGAACTGATGGCTCTTGATAAAGAGGTGAAAGAAAAAGGACTTTTGTTTCTGAATGAGTTAGGTGAAGTCCCCGGCATCGATCACTTTGGGACTCAATTGTTGCTTGATGAAATCAAGGATGAGGGTGGGAAAATTATTAGCCTTAAATCATATGGTAGCGGATTACCATCCTATGAATTCAACAATAATCCTATGCTATATAAATTCTCATGGGATCCGAATACCGTTTTTGTTGCTGCTCAAACAGCTGCACAATACATTGATAAAGGCAAAAAAATTAAAGTCCCGGGTGATAAACTGTTTACTCATTTCTGGCTTACAGAAATTGAAGGCCTGGGTACATTTGAAACCTATCCCAACAAAGATGTTGAAAAATACATGAAACCCTTTGGATTACCAAACAATGTAACATTTTACAGAGGGTTGTTACGTTATTCTGGATACTGTAATAACCTCAGGAATATAATGGAATTGGGTTTTCTGGATAAGGAAACAATCGAAAATTATTCAAACAAAACATACAGAGAATTAATGGCTTCTTTAATAGGTTCCGATTCCACAAAAGACCTTGAACATAAAGTTGCCAAATATTTGAATGTATATGATAACGCAGATATCATTCACAGATTAAAATGGCTTGGCCTTTTTGATGACC
>JAIOTT010000469.1 GCA_021106655.1 Bacteroidales bacterium | reverse complement strand
TTGTATCGGGTTGCTCTTTTCTTGCAATTTCAATTCCCTCTTTTCCTGACAGGGCAGTCAGAACTTTACAGTTTTGGATATGATTATTTATTACTGCCTCAATAGTCGTGAGGTTGTCCCTTTGATCATCAATTGCGAGGATCTTTTTCATATCTCCTTATATATTTGTCATTTACTTCATGTTATTTATCCTTCGGATGTCATTTGCTTCGCGTCATTCAGAAAAAAACACAACCTAATGATAATCAATGACCACCTAATGACCTACTCAACCACTCAACCACTTAACAATTTTCCCCATAAGCACCTCTTTTTTTATTGGTTTAGAAATATAATCATCACACCCGGCTGCCAGGGATTTTTCCCGGTCTCCAGCAATTGCATATGCAGTTTGAGCAATGATTGGCAAATTAGGGTGAATTTTTTTTATCTCTTTAGTTGCCTCATAACCATTCATTTCCGACATGTTGATGTCCATTAATACCAGGTCAATGTTTGTATTTTCTTTGCAAAGTTTAACAGACTCTTCACCATCTTTAGCCCAAATCGTATTATTCCCTGATTTCTCAAGTACTATCTTCAAAAACTCATAACTCGCCTCAACATCTTCAACAATTAAGATCGATTTCTTTTTTATCTTGCTTTTCTTTTCTTTTCCTTTTTCTTTTTCTTCCTCCACTTCATTTGATATATGCGTAATTTCACACTCTTCATAAGGAATCGTAAAATAGAAAGTACTACCTTTTCCTTTTTTCGATTCGAGCCATATCTTGCCACCTAAAAGTTCAGTCAGCTTTTTAGAGATCGACAAGCCAATCCCTGTACCTCCATACCCCCTGGTATGTGTGTCTTCAGCCTGCCTGAAAATATCAAAAATTAACTCTTGTTTGTTATCAGGTATACCTATACCTGTATCTTTAACGAAAAATTTCAGTTCAGTACTTCTGCTTTGCTCAGTAGAACCAGGCTTACTGTTCGTTTTTAAGGAATAACCATAATGCACATGACCCTCATTTGTAAACTTAAGTGCATTTTTCAATAGGTTAATAAGTATTTGTTCCAGTTTTGACGGATCAGTATTGATAGTCAAATTCTTTTCTTGCTGTGGAATTGTAAGTTTTAGTTCAATATTGTCTTTATTTGTTTTATGTTGCTCTATTTTAATGATTTCATGAACATTACTCAAAACAGATCCCAATTCAAAATTCTCTTTTATTGTTTTTATTTCGCCTGATTCAATCATTGTAATGTCGAAAAGATCTTCAATAATACTCATCAAATGTTTACCACTTGCATTGATGGTTTTGCTGAAATCAATAATTTCTTCAGTTGATAACTCTTCATCAATAATATCTGAAAACCCGATAATGGCATTTAGTGGTGTGCGTAGTTCGTGCGACATAGAAGCAAGAAATACAGATTTCAAACGGTCGGATTCGGTGGCTTTTTTAAGGGCTTTTATTAATTTCAGTTCCGCTTCTTTTTGAGCTGTTATATTCCGGCCAAAACTAACTATGCCAGATATTTTGTTGTCGGCTAAGATAGGGGCAGTATTTACAGATAATATTAAATTCTTTCCATCAGGGATATTAAGAGTTAACTCATAGGATATTGCTTCTCCTTCAATTGATCTTTTAAATATATCCTGAATATATTGCAAATCTCTTTCCCGAATCAAAGGTGCAAATGATTTCCCTTTCCAATCTTTAAAAAGGAATCCGGTAATTTCTTCAACCTGTTTATTAAAAAAAGTAAAATTCCCTTTGGTATCCAATGTCCAAATCATATCATTCGATCTTTCGATCATCGTCCGATATTTATTTTCAGATTCCATTATCAATTTAGCAGATTCTTTTACTTTTGTTATATCCTCATGTGTAATTACAATATTCGTTACAATGCCCGCTGTGTCTTTTAATGGATAAATGCGTGTGTTTAACCAACGAACCCTACCTCTGCCCCTGGCTTCAGTTGGGCCTTTCGGATTAAATTTATACTCCGGAACTAATACAGACTCGCCCGCATATGCGCGTTTCACATATTCCATCAAGCCAGTAGATTCAACTTCTTTGCTTTTGAGCACATTGAATTTCCCAACAGTATGGCTGGCTGGAAAACCCCATAACACCTCGTATGCCTTATTAACCCCTATTTGCAATCCGGTTAAATCATACAATTCAATAACAGACGGTGATTGCTCCAACATTAAGCGGAAACGTTCTTCGCTTTCCATCAGTTCACTTTTCTTCTTTATAACAACATCTTCAAAAGTTTCCTTTTGACCTCTCAATTTATCCTCTGCTTCCTTTATTCTAAGCATTACATTTACTTGTGCTGAGAGTTCAACAGGATCAATTGGTTTTGTGAAAAATGCATCAGCACCGATATTAAGACCTTTAACGAGGCTTTCTGTATCAGTTTTTATTGCCGTTATCATTACCACAGGAATGTGTTTCGTTAACTCATCTTCCTTAAGTCTTTTACAAACTTCGTAACCATCCATTTGGGGCATAATAATATCCAGAAGAATAGTATCTGGCTGCTCTTCTCTTGCAATTTTTATTCCTTCCTTCCCCGACAGGGCTGTCAGAACTTCACAGTCAGGGATGAAGTTTTTCATAATTGCCTTGATAGTTGTGAGGTTGTCACTTTGGTCGTCGATTGCGAGAATTTTCTTCATGGTTTCGGGTTTTAGATTTCATATTTCAGATTAATCTTTTAAGTTGAGACATGAAACTTTCAACTTGAAGCTATTTTTTTAATAACCTCCATATTTCTGCTAACAAAGCTTCCTGATCAATAGGTTTCGGGATATACCCATCACAACCTGCTTTAATGAACTTTTCATTATCTCCTGACATTGCCTGCGCAGTTACAGCTATTACAGGGATGTTTTTAGTTTTATTATTCTCTTTAAGCACTTTAATAACTTCTCCACCACTCAGTTTCGGGAGCGCCATATCAAGAAGGATCAAATCGGGCAGTTGAGACTGCGCTGTTTTTAAACCCTCTTCGCCATCAACTGCTTCGTAGATATTACACTTGTCTTTCAATATCGCTTTGATCGTAGTCATGTTATCCAGATTTTCTTCCTCTATCAACACATTTGGTTTCAGGTTTGAGGTTTCAGGTTTCAGGTTCGAGGTTTCGATATGTGATTTTAGAACCGGTTGATTTTCAAGCATCTGTTGTACCTTATTGAGCAAGCCTTCAATATCTACATCACCTTTATGGATCAGTTGCTGTATATTGTTCGAACATAATTTTTCAAGTTCCTCTTTGTTGAGGTCTTTTGCTGTAAGAATTAACACCGCTATATTTTTTGTTTTTTTGTTACTTTTTATTTTTTGCAGAACTTCAAAACCATCAATATCCGGCATCATCAGGTCAAGGATAACTCCATCAGGAATAGTATGTTGAAGATAATCCAATGCTTGCTGACCTCCACCTGCCACATCAATTAAATAACCTTCTTTTTCCAAAATCGCTCGAAGCTGAATAATGGCATCCGGGTTATCCTCCACCAATAGAATTCGGGTTTCTGAAACAGCCTTTACAATTTTCAGGTCATCATGAAGATCAGGAATTTTGTTTTCTGCATTTTGTACCCTGATGATTTTACTGCTATTTGTATCATCGTTTAATTTGTCAGAATACCATCTGATTGGGATAGTAATGGTAAAAACAGAACCAACACCTGGTTTACTTTTAACCTTAATATTACCACCTAGTATTTCTGTCATTTTATTGGCAATAGCAAGTCCAAGGCCTGTACCTCCAAATTGGCGGGAAGAGGTACCATCTGCTTGCCTGAATTCATCAAAAATATTTGGAAGCATTTCTTTTGAAATACCAATACCTGTATCTTTCACTTCAATGAATATGTTTTCCTGATCATGTTTCACCGAAATATCCACACTTCCTTTCTCTGTAAATTTCACTGCATTTCCAATAATATTTGTTAATATCTGTTGTAGCTTTGATTCATCAGTCTCTACTTGTGGCAAATTATCAGGAATACTTAATGTCAAATTCAAATCTCGCTCTTCAGATAAAGTTGTCATATTCTCTTTAATAATTTGCAACAGAGAACCTATTGAAATAAATTCCGGTAAAACATCCATTCTCCCGGCTTCAATTTTCGACAGGTCGAGAATATCATTAATCAATGTCAGAAGATTTTTACCATTCCGTTCAATAATTTCAAGGTAATTATTTTCTTCATCATTGAGCTTGTCTTTAGCCTGCATAGTTAATACACGCGAGAGTGCCATAATAGAATTCAGTGGTGTACGTAATTCGTGACTCATATTCGACAGAAATTCGCTTTTCAGTTTATTGGCTGCTTCAACATGATTTCTTTGAGCTTCGAGTTCAAGGTTTTGTTCCTGTAACTCTTCTGAAGTCTGTTGCAATTCATCAGCCTGATCTTGAAGCTCTTCAGACTGATCCTGTAGTTCTTCCTTTTGAGCTTCGAGTTGTTGATTGGATCTTGTTAAACTCTCTGCAAAAACCCTGGTTCTCTCACTGGCCATAAGATTTGAGTAAGATGTATTTATTGCTGCCCAGGATTGTTTGAGGATATCATAACATTCTTCGCTGAACTTTTGAATATTTACCAGCGAAATAAGTGCTACCACGATGTTATTAGCCAATACAGGAATAGTAATTATTTCCCTGGGTATTGCATCTCCTGCAAAGGTTTTATATTTAAAAATGGTATCTTCAGGAATATTGCGGAGATAGTAAATACTTTTCTTGGAAAGTGCATTACCAATTTCTCCTTCGGGGTTCTGAACATTAAAAGGTTTTAATAATTCTTCGTTAGCACCGACAGATGCAAAAGGCTCATATTCCGAGCTTACTTCATTCAGAATGTAAAATGCACTCATATGAGCTCCTGTAATTCCCATTAATTCTTTGAGTAGTTCGGATCCAAATTCTTGCATAGACGATTGGCCTATCATTGTTTCTGAAATATCTGCAACACCTTTTTGGGTAATAATACGCGATTCGGTTGACGCTGTCATTTCATTGATGGAATTTGCCAGAGTAGCAAATTCATCTCTGGAACATACAGCGACTCTGGTTGTGTAGTCGCCGTTTTTGATCTTTTTGGCGGCAATATTCATATTAACAATAGGCCTTAAAATTCTTTTTATGACCCAAAAGACACTCAGAACAACTACTAAGACAGAAATAATAAACAGAATGGCAAAGTTTCTAATTAAGTCACGGATAGGTGCATTCAATTCATACAAATCCTGTTTACAAACAAAACCCCAGGCTGTTTTAGGAATATAAGTATAGGCAGCTAAAACAACTTCACCACGATAATCTGCAGAAATCGTTAAGCCCGTTTTTCCATTAGCAGCATTTATGGCAGGTTCGGCAGAAATATGAAGGTTCAGGGGTGCATTATCATACCACCGGAGTTGACTTAAGACCAGCACATCTTCGTTCACAATAAGAGTTTCGCCTGTTTCACCTAAGCCAACTCTGTTATTCAGCAACTTATATAGCGATCTATCCAAATCTATTCTGGCCACTACAATTCCAATAATATGTTGGTTGTGCTCCCAACAATAAAT
>JAIOTT010000265.1 GCA_021106655.1 Bacteroidales bacterium | reverse complement strand
TAACTATAATGTTTCCGAGCCGATTGAAGAGAGACAGCAAAATTCAGAACTCTCCCAATATGGTATAATGCAGGATATACACCGAAAAATATCTTCAAACCAATATGTTTACCTGGGTTTATGGTATCAAAAAAGTAGTAGAAATATTCCTCCTACCTTAACAATGTCTGAAAGCAAAGCATGGCAAATTGATAGAGCTTTTCGGTCATCGCTTCGCTATACAAAGTATTTTAAGAGAGGGACAGTAAATCTGAAAGCAGCCTGGTTTAATGAGTTTTTACATTATGTTGATGAAATTAGTAATATAGATTCGGAAATACTTGTAAATACAATGATGTCAGAGCTGGAATGGAAGTGTGAAATATCAGGAAATTTGCACATGAATACTGGTTTGAGTTATTCTTCTACAACTGCTGATATTGAGGCATACAATGGTGACGAGAATCAAAATTCTCTTGCATTTTACTTGATGTTGATTCATGAAATGAATTTTATTCCATGGAAAGTCAATCTTAATATGCGTCAGGAGCTGATTGAAGGATATAAAGTTCCCTTTACACCTTCACTCGGGTTTGAAGGTAAGATATGGAATTTTATATATGGAAAAATGAATTTCTCACAAAATTTCCGGATACCTTCCATGAATGACAGATATTGGATTCCTGGAGGGAATAAAAATCTCGAACCTGAAAAAAGCCTGAATGAGGAAGTGAGCCTTATTTTTAAACCCATAATTAAAAAGAAGAGTTTGAATGCAGATATTAGCTTAAGTATTTTTAACGCTTTAATTAAAAACTGGATACAATGGATACCCTCTTCTCAGGGGTTCTGGACACCTGAGAATATTATGGAAGTGAGGAGTCGGGGAGTTGAATTCAGAACCCGCCTTAGCTTAATGACTAAACATATTATTACTAAACTAAATTTGGGATATACCTATACTAAATCCACGAATGTACATGAATCTCATTCTCTTAATGGCAAACAATTAATTTATGTTCCATTACATAAAGTAAGTGGTCAAATTATAATAGAGACACGCTTTTTTACTTTTTTATATTCACAATCTTATAATGGTATAAGGTATATACTTCGTGATAATAGCGAAAGCCTTCCGGCATATTCAGTTGCTAAAATCAATATTTCAAGAGGATTTAAAATTAAAAAGCAACAACTGAGGTTGCAATTTGATGTCTTTAATATTTGGGGATGTGAGTATCAGTCAATTGCATATAGGCCAATGCCAGGTCGTTCATATAAGTTAGGACTAAGATTTATGATTAATTAAAAAAACGAATAATGAAAAAAAGAATTTTGATGTTTTTGGTGATAGCCTTACTTGCAGTTTTCACCGCATGTGAAAAGAATGAGATAGGTGATGATACTGACAATCCTTATTTACCTTCCGACACAAGTGCCCAAAAAAGTTATGTGTTAATTTCAAATGAAGGCCCATTTTTAACCGGAACAGGGAGTATCACAAGATATGACAGAGTATTGAAAACATGTGAGAAGAAGGTGTTTGAAAATGCTAATAATTACCCCCCTGGAAATATTGTTCAATCTGTTGAAGTTTATGACAATAAAGTTTTTATAATTGTAAATAATGCTAATAAAATAGAAATTGCTAATGATTCAAGCTTTGAATCTATTGCTGTAATTGAAAACATCAGCTTACCAAGATATCTTTTACCTATTGATAAAAACAAAGCTTATGTTTCGTGCTGGGATGACAAAGTGGCAGTAATTGATCTGGTTAATTATGAGGTGGTAAATAGTATTGCAGTAGGGGTTGGGCCCGAAAAAATGCTCAGGTATGAGAATAAGGTTTTTGTGCTTAATATTGGTGGTTTTGGTAATGATAGTACTCTTAGTGTAATCGATTGTAATTCAGATGTTGTTGATACGACTTTTTTTGTTGCAAGCCGTCCATCTGGTATTGTGCTGGATAAACATTCAAATATATGGGTAATGTGTTCAGGCACCGGGTTTAACGGATATCCTTTGCCCGGTGATAGTCCGGGGCATCTGATATGTATAGATCCTGGAGATTATTCAATTATTCAGGATATTACTTTTCCTTCAAGTACAGAGCATCCTTACAAACTCGTAATAAATAATCTGAAAGATATTTTGTTTTATCTATATCCCGGAGGAATATTTAAGTTTAATATTTACTCAAGCAGTCTGGAGAGTATTCCCTTTGTTGCATCTGCAAGTATGTTTTATGCTTTGGGTTTTGATGATGAAGAGGAACTTATTTATGTGTCCGATCCACTTGATTATGTACAGCAGGGATGGGTTTTTAAATATGATGCAACTAATGGCACTGTTGTTGATTCGTTTGAGTCCGGTGTTATACCGGGAGGATTTTATTTTAATTAATGTTTGGGATAAATTCTAAATTATTATAAAAAAGCATAGAGCAAGAGCATAGTGATTATCTTGTAATTTGTTGGTGAATATTATTTTACTCCAAGTCCTACGCATAATACTCCATGCAAGCCTTGAAATACGTAACATTATAGACAAACAATTAATGATTTTCAAACAAAAAAAATAAAAATGAGCGAAAAAGTTAACATGCGTTGGATGGAAGATATGGCATTTGAAGCCAATGTTAATAACCACAAGATAATTATTGATGCTGTTGATAGTGTTGGTGGTCATGATCGAGGCCCCAGGCCAAAGCCTTTAACACTTGCATCATTAGGAGGATGTACCGGAATGGATGTAATTTCTATACTTAATAAAATGCGGGTGAAGCCTGATTCTTTTAATATTTCTGTTGAAGCTGAACTAACAGATGAACATCCAAAGTATTACCACAAAATAAATGTTATTTATACATTTAAGGGTAAAGAACTACCATTTGATAAAATTGAAAAAGCTGTGAATTTATCACAGGATAGGTATTGTGGAGTGAGCGAACTTTTACGTAAAGGAGCTCAATTAACCCATGAAATCAGGATAGAAGAATAGAATCAGCATTTTGGATTTCATTTATTATAATTTTTAATTCACTGATCATCATTGCTGTGGCTCCCCATATCACTGCATTATTTATGTAGAAGCAGGGAGCTTTGATATTATTTTTTTCTGCAGTATAGACTTCCTTTTCGGATATTACACTATCCTTTAATAAATGAGATAGTTTTACTTCCAAAATACTTTCAACTTCTGTTGGATCTGTTCTGAATAATGGATAAGTATTGGTATGAGCGATATACGGAGATACCAGGAAGTTGCTTGGTGGAATATATAAATCAGAAATTTTACCAATTAATTTTACATCGGAGGTTTTAATGCCAATTTCCTCATAGGTTTCCCTGCAAGCTGTATGATATAAGGACTTGTCACTGACCTCGGATTTACCTCCGGGAAAAGATATCTGTTTGCTATGAACGCCATTATATGCTGTACGCTTAATTAATACTGTTTTTATTTCATTGGCTGAAGAATATAGTAGAATAAGGACAGCAGCTTTTTTTACGGAATCGTGATCTATAGATAATCTTTGATCCATAAGATGTGTTTTTGGAGCCATGATATACTGGGCATCCTCGCCGGGTAATGGAAGTTTGATTTGCTTTTTTAATAAGTCGACAAAGCTGTTAAAACTAATATTTGGGATAATCTCCATTAGTGCAAAATTACTGATTTTTTACGAATTTTCAGGTATGCCTCTCAAGCAAAGGCTGAGACTGAGGCTCTAAGGGAGGTAAAAGGATAGCCATAGATTTCTCAGATTAACACAGATAAAAAGATAGTTTTAATTAGGGCATTCACGGCATAAGAAAGTTTATTTCAACAAATGATTTTGATATTCAGATACACTGAGATATTAAATAAAAATTGTTATTTTTGTAAAAAAATCAAAAGAAAATATTTAAGCATATATTATCATGAGAATTCCAAAATTTACTTTCATATCCCTTTTAGTTTCCTTAATATTTGTAGCCTGTGGACCAATTAAAAAAGGCCCTGAAGAGGTGGCTGAAGCTTTTTTATTACACCTGAACACAAAAGAATATGATAAAGCAAAAGAATTATGTACAGATAATGGAAAGAAAATATTTGAGATATTTGAGTCTTTAGGTGATTTAAATAGTACAGGAGAAGCTGGTCGCACAATGATTGAAAATGTCAGGTGCATTATTGATGGAGATGAGGCGGTATGCTCATTTACTGCAGATGGTGAAAATCAAGAGATGATCTTGCTCAAGATTGATGGCAAATGGTTGGTGGATTTTGAAATCGGAGAAGAAGATATTAGTGCAAGCGATGAAGCTGAAGCTGACACAACAGTCAATGACTCTATTAGTTCTGATGATAAAGAATAATATTCTCTGGGATATTTGAAAGGTATATGTATTATAACCTATGCTTAATAATGTAATTACAATGGTGAGGGAAAAAACACATACATCACAAAGAGAAGACGAAAAGACTTCTGAGATAAGAGAGATCATCCTTTTTAATGATGATGTAAACACTTTTGATTTTGTTATTGAAACATTGATCTTAATATGTGAGCATGATCACCATCAAGCCGAACAGTGTACATTAATTGTACATCTTAAAGGTAAATGTTCAGTTAAAAATGGTTCATATTCAGAATTAGAACCTTCTTGCAATGAAATGTTGGATAGAGGTCTTACTGTATCTATTAAATAGTAAATTAATATTATGTCGTGGACAGTAATTATTGTATTGATTGTAATAGGATTATTATTTTTGCTTCTTGAGGTTTTGGTTGTACCCGGAACTACTGTAGTTGGAATATTAGGCTTTATATTGATGATTATAGGTATTTGGCAGGCTTATACTCTTTATGGAAGGCCAGCTGGACATTATACTGTTGGCGCAACTGTTTTGGCTACAGTATTAATACTTACATTTGCATTAAAGTCCAAAACTTGGAAACGGATGATGTTGAAAACAGAAATTGATGGTAGGGTAAATGTTATCGAGGAATCTAAAGTGAAAGTTGGGGATAATGGTATAACAATTTCCAGGATTGCACCGGCTGGAAATGCACGTGTCAATGGTGTTATATATGAAGTTCATTCGACCGGGGCTTTTATTGATCAGGGATCTGAGATACTTATTGTAAAAATTGATCAGAATATATTATTTGTTAAACTAAAAATATAGCGTTATGGAACCTAATATTGTTGTTATTATTGCTATTGGTATAGCTTCTCTTTTTGGCTTATGGATAATATTTTATTTTATACCTGTTGGATTATGGTTTTCAGCACTATTGTCAGGAGTTAGAATATCATTGTTACAGCTGGTTTTTATGAGATGGAGAAAGGTACCTCCTGCAGTTATTGTAACCGCCATGATCAATGCTACAAAGGCAGGCCTTCATTTGACCAGGGATGACCTTGAAGCACATTATCTTGCAGGAGGGCGGGTTAAGAATGTTGTCAATGCATTAATCTCTGCAGAGAAGGCAAACATTGCTCTTGACTTTAAATCTGCTACAGCTATTGACTTAGCAGGGCGTGATGTTTTTGAAGCTGTTCAAATGTCTGTTAACCCTAGAGTTATTGACACTCCACCCGTATCAGCTGTTGCAAAGGACGGCATACAGTTAATTGCAAAAGCCAGAGTCACGGTTCGTGCTAACATTAAAAGATTGGTTGGTGGTGCAGGAGAAGAAACTATTTTGGCAAGAGTTGGTGAAGGTGTTGTTTCATCAATCGGATCTTCTGCCTCTCATAAAATAGTTTTGGAAAACCCGGACTCAATTTCAAAAGTTGTTCTTGGAAAAGGATTGGATGCTGGTACTGCCTTCGAAATATTATCAATTGATATTGCCGATATTGATGTTGGTAAAAATATTGGTGCTGTTTTGCAGATGGATCAGGCTAATGCAGATAAAAACATTGCTCAAGCTAAAGCTGAAGAGCGTAGAGCTATGGCTATTGCCCTGGAACAGGAAATGAAAGCAAAAGCCCAGGAAGCTCGTGCTAATGTTATACAGGCAGAAGCGGAGATTCCTAAAGCTATTTCAGATGCCTTCCGCTCTGGCAATCTTGGTATTCTGGATTATTATAAATTTGAGAATATTCAAGCCGACACCAAAATGAGGGATTCTATTGCTGAACCACCGAAGTTTAAGAGAGATGATAAGGCTGATGGGAATAAGAAATAGACTAACAGACAAAAGATTGTGAGATATTAGACTTGAGACGAAGTTTTTTGATCATCATAGTCTCATATCTCATAATCTAACAATCTCAGAGTCTATCCTCTAAAAGAAATCCTTAAAAGTAAATCTGATAAAGGCTGTGAAAGAAGGCCCGAATCGAGCATATGTTGGCTCGAAATTGGTATTGTCTTTAATAACAATATTCTGTAAATAAAGTGTAAAGCCGGGATCAATTGAAACATGTTCACTAAATACCAGGCGGACACCTGTGCCAAAAAATATACCCCATCCAATACCACCCTGACGGATCTCAAATTCCTGTAGATTACTGTTAGGTATATATCCCTGATTCCCATAAACATTTATAATGCTGTATTCCATATCCTCTATCAGTATCAGATTCTTGAGTACCGTAGTGCTATTCATACTTAATCCTGTTTCTATATATACTCTAACAACCTCGTTTATATCATATTCCTGACTTACTCCAATGTCAAAGCTCAATCTTTCCTCCATTCCCAATATTCCATATTGATTGTATGTAGGTTCAAGAGTATTTTGTGGTTTTTCCAGATGTAATAAAAAAACATCAGTTGTTTTTAGCTTAACATAAGTTGTTTGAAAAAATAGAGCAAAGCTTTTGCTGTAGTTATATTTTGCATAAAACCCAACTGTCATAGCAGGGTCGTATCTCATATTCTGTGGCAACTCCCATGGAGGATCCATATTTTTGTCAAAGTCATAACCGATCTTTTCTTCAATAGGTTCCTTATAATAGATATTATCTAAGATATACCCTATGTCGTTAGCACCACTACCATTGTAGAAGTTGGCAGTATTTTTATTTGCAAAATAAAACCCGAAACTTGCTCCAAAAGACCAGCCTTTATAATAGGAAGATGAATCAGTTGAATATTCTTCATCTTCATAAAATAAATGTTTTGTATCCAGCTTGTCTGAGAAGATTTGTTTGTTTTTATTGTTAGGCTGATAGCTCATTTGAGAAAAAAGGCCGGAAAAAGGGATTAACAATAATACCAGTAGAAAAAATACTGTAGTTATATTATATATTTTTAATCTCATATACACTTTTAACTCTTGATTGACATTATTAACTAATTATAGCAAAAATAATTGTTTGTGGTGAATATTCCATAGAGAAAGTTAAATATTTATCAATTGGGTTTCAGGTTTTGGTCACTGAGCTCGCCGAAGTGCTGGTTTTAGGTTCCGGTTTTTAAGTAACTTGTCATTTATAATGTGAAGCAAAGGTTGAAATAAGCTTTTCTTAGCCACAGATTACTCATGATAATAATTATTTTTTACACGTGTTAATCTGTCGTTATTTAAAATAATCTTAACCTCTGATTAGCATTAATAATTAATAATTAACAATTAATAATTATTAACCCATAAAATAATTTACTATTTTTGCACTCGCTTATGGACCTGTAGCATAATTGGATAGTGCACCTGACTACGGATCAGGAGGTTGGGG